>JAJPZP010000262.1 GCA_021204285.1 Lachnospiraceae bacterium
CTCCCATATGCTTTGCAACTTCCATCACGCGCTCCTGTCCATCTACCTGGACACGCAACGCGTCCTTTATATGAGGGAGACTGCCTGTCTCGAACATGACGTCAACGACAGGGCCTGATACCTGTATAATTTTTCCTGTATTCATCAGACATTCCTCTCCTTTATTTTTGAGTTCCTGAGCACGCGCGCACCGCTGCTCACCTCCGTGATCTCCTGTGTGATCGCGGCCTGCCTTGCCCGGTTGTACATGATTCCCAGGTCGTGCAGCAGTTCATCCGCATTGTCCGTCGCCGCGCGCATCGCGCTCATACGGGCGTTCTGCTCACTGCAGAAAGATTCGACGAGCGCGCCATAGACGAAACCGGCGATGTAGTTCGGCACAATGGTGTCCACCAGTTCCTCCGCCGACGGTTCCAACAGAAATTCCTCCTGATAGACCTCCATCGGGACAGGCAGAGCCTCCGGTTTTTTGAGCGGCAGAAGCTGCTTATCCTCCGCGACGCTTGACATGCCATTCTCCATGCGGGTATAGATCACATGCAGTTCATCGATCTGATCCTCATAGAATTTTTCCAGCATGGTATGTGTGATCCAGCGCGCACGGCTGAAGGTCGGGTTCTGCACGGTATGCTGAAAATTCTCGATGATCGGCACGTGCTGCCGCATGAAATACTGCCTTCCGAGTTCTCCGACCACAAAAAGCTGCACCTCATTTTCCGCCTCATCCAGGAAACGCTGTGCGAGCTTCAGAACATTGTGATTGTAGGCGCCGGCAAGGCCTTTATCGCCCGTGACCACCAAAAGGCCAAGCTTCGTGTGCGCTACGTCAGGCTGATCGAAATAAATATGCTCCATATCTGGTACATGCCGCTGAATTCGATCAATTGCGGCCTGCAGCGTATAAAAATAGGGTTCCGTTTTCTCCAGTTCCTGTCTCGCTTTGCGAAGCTTCGTGGAAGAGATCATATACATGGCATTCGTGATCTTTCTGGTATCCTGAATGCTCTTGATCCGGCCCTGGATTTCCAGTACACCAGCCATATCACTTCACCGCCTGACTCTTATATTCCCTTACCGCGTCCGCAATCTTCTCCACGAGCGCGTCACTGAGCGTCTTTGTCTGATCGAGCTCCTGCGCAATCTGTGGATGCTTCTGATTCATATACTGCAGCAGGCCGGACTGGAAGGACTTGATTTCTTTTACCGGCACGTCCAGGAAGAGTTTTCTCGTCGCCGCGACCAGCGTGATCACCTGATCTGTCATCGACATCGGCGCGCCAAGAGGCTGCTTTAAGAGTTCCATCAGCCGTTTCCCATACTCCAGCTGCTCTTTCGTTACTGCATCAAGATCAGAGCTGAACTGCGTAAAGACTTCCGTCTCACGATACTGTGCAAGGTCAATACGAATACTGCCTGCAGCCTTCTTCATAGCCTTCGTCTGCGCCGCTCCGCCGACACGGGACACCGAAAGACCGACGTTTACCGCGGGCCGCATGCCGGAGAAGAAAAGGTCGCTCTCCAGGAAAATCTGTCCGTCTGTGATGGAAATCACATTGGTCGGAATATAGGCAGATACATCGCCTTCCTGCGTTTCAATAATCGGAAGCGCCGTAATCGAACCGCCGCCGAGTCGGTCACTCAAGCGGCTCGCGCGTTCCAGAAGGCGTGAATGCAGGTAAAAAACATCACCCGGATAGGCTTCCCGCCCCGGCGAGCGTTCCAGCAAAAGAGACAGGGAACGATAAGCTACCGCATGTTTTGAAAGGTCATCGTATACGATCAGCACGTCCTGCCCCCGGTGCATGAAATATTCCGCCAGTACAGTGCCCGCGTAGGGTGCGATATACTGTAAGGGAGCCGGATCGCTGGCCGTCGAGGAGACAACGATCGTGTAATCCATGGCTCCGGCGTTCTCAAAGGTATGCACGAGCTTGGATACGGTTGAGGCCTTCTGGCCGATCGCCACATAGATGCAGATGACCTTTTTCCCCTTCTGGTTCAGGATCGTATCGGTTGCGATCGAGGTCTTACCGGTCTGGCGATCGCCGATGATGAGCTCACGCTGTCCGCGTCCGATCGGAAACATCGAATCAATCGAGAGGATACCGGTCTCCAGCGGCGTGTCCACGGACTGCCGGTCCACAATGCCGGGAGCAGGCTGCTCCACCGGGCGGTAATCGGAGGCTTCGATCTCTCCTTTTCCGTCGATCGGCGCGCCAAGCGCGTTCACCACACATCCAATATAGGCGTCGCCGACCGGAACTCCGGCCATGCGGCCAGTACGGGAAACGCTGCTGCCCTCCGAGATCTCAGAGTCCTTTCCAAAGAGGATGCAGCCGATCTCATTTTCGCGGATATCCTGTACCATGCCCCGAAGACCACTCTCGAAGACCAGCACTTCACCGTACATCGCGTGGTCGACGCCATTAATATAGGCGATTCCGTCGCCCACCCGGCTGACCGTGCCGATCTCCTGGCTCTCGATCTCAATGCCATCAAGAGAACCCTTCAGGATGCTGATAACCTCTTTATGGGAGAAAGCCGTCTCCGGGTCTGTCAGATCAAGAGCGTCAATCTTTTCCCGCAGAAGCTTTCGCCGTCCGGCGGCGCTCAGGTCGTAGGCTTCGCTTCCCACGCGCAGGATAAAACCGCTGCCGAGCTCCGGTTTCTGCTTTTTTGTGATCTCAGGCTCGCGGTCCGGATATTTCTGCCTCAGGAAATCAACGATCCCCTGAAACTGCGCGTCCGTCGGCTCCGGCACATACTCGAGGACGCACGGTAGATATGTATTACGATTCTGCATGAGACGCCTCACCTGCTTTTGCTAAAAATTGATCATAGAGGGCTCCGTCGTTCTGCGCAGAGCCAAGCGACTGCTCCGCTGCGTCAAGGATCAGGCCGCGGATCTCCTGCTGCGCCTTGCCGATGATGCGCTCCTTCTGAAGCTTTGCCTCTTTCTGTGACTCCTCCACGATCTCGTCCGCCCTTGTGTGCGCGTCCGCCACGATCTGCTTATACTGGGCGCGGGCTTCCTCCTGCGCCTCCGCGATCACGCGGCTCTTTTCCTCATCCATACGGGTCTGAAAGTCTGCGTACTCCTGCTTCGCAGCCTGCGCCTCGTCGGAGAGCTTCTGCACCTCCTCGTAACGCGCGCCGATCGCGGCTTCCCGCTGGCTGATGATCTTATTCACCGGCTTAAAGAGAAATCTCCGGATCAGAATATACCAGATCAGCAGATTGATGATAGTAAATACCAGGTTAATGTCTAATCTTAACATGTCAGCCTTCCGCCTTTCTCTTAACCCAGAAGGATGATGATCAGAAGTCCGATGACGAAGCCGTAGATGGCGGTCGCTTCAGCCAGTGCGGAACCAAGCAGCAGAAGACTCGTGATCTTTCCGCTTGCCTCCGGCTGCCTTGCTACTGCGTCCACTGCCTTTGAAGTCGCCAGACCAATACCAATCCCTGCTCCGATACCTGTCAATACGGCGAGAGCCGCTCCAATTGCAATCATCATAATGTTCATTCTCCTTTTCTTCTCGATTTCTACTCAATACTTTCCTTGATAAATAATCCTGTCAGAAACACAAATACATAGGCCTGTATCAACCCGTCAAAGAGATCAAAGTACATGCTGCACACGACAGGCAGACCCACCGGCAGGACATACTCGATCAACTTCATGATGACAAAAGCTCCAAGTACGTTTCCGAAGAGACGCATGCACAGCGACAGCGGTCTGATCACGAGCTCCAGAACATTGATCGGCGCCACGATCGCGACCGGTTCGGCAAAACTCTTCAGCCAGCCCTTTACGCCGCGTTTGCGCACTCCAGCGGCCTCGATGAGCACAATACTCATAAGCGCCAGGCCGACTGTCACGTTCAGGTCCTTGGTCGGTGGCTTGAAGCCGAAGATGCCGATCAGATTGGCCGTTCCGATATAAATCAGGATTGAGGCCAGATACGGCACGTATTCTTTTCCTTCCTCGCCGATAATGCCTTCAACGACTCCCTGCAGCCAGGTGATCGCGTACTCCAGCATCAGCTGGCCGCGTCCGGGATTTTCTACCTTCAGATTCCGGGTCAGCAGAAGCGCCGCGATCAGAAATACCGCCATGATGATCCAGGTGACGACGACCGACTCAGAGATTCCGATCCCACCGAGAGTGAACACTGTCTCACAGGTGAGCTCTTCCATCAGTGATTCGCCCAAATTTCCCATAACCGCACTTCCTTTCTATAATCTTTTCAGAAGCCTTTTCGTGCACGTCCTGTAACACGGGTGGCTTCTAAATCCGTAACCTATTATAATTAGATAGAATCAAAAAATCCAACTTATTTTTGAAAGAAATTTTAAGAGAAAATTTTGATTTTTTTGTGAATATATACACAAAACAGGGAAACATCTGTTTGCTTTTTTT
>JAJPZP010000004.1 GCA_021204285.1 Lachnospiraceae bacterium
GATCCACAAGTCCAGCGTTTCCTGCTGAAAACATGTTATATCTCGCGAACAATTATAACGAGGAATTCGTCCCGTCGTTCCCGAACATGATCTGTTTAGGCACGGATCCAGTCATTCCGGCGTCATCAGTTGTTAATTCTGCACAAATTAATACAGATAACATTTGCGAAGTGCAGGAGTACATCCGAAGCCTGTTTCTGGAATCCTATAAGGTGCAGACGATTTATATCTCCCTTCTCCAGATGATTCTCCAGGGAAAGGATATCTCCAGCGTTTTAAGCGCTATCGCAGATGACGCTGACAGCTCTCTGGTCATTATTGACATGAGTGGAAAGATTCTTGCCAGTTCTTCGCCCTTCCGCCTTGATAATAATCTCTGGCAGGACGGCATTCAGCATGGCTACTGCCCTCCTGCTTTTATCGAACATATCCGGGAAACACGGCGAAAAAAAACAGCGCCTCCTCCCAAGGAACCTTTTGTCCATCTGTGCGAGGATGAAGCGCTTTATTATCTGTGCAATAAAATCATTGTAAATGACGACCTGTTCGGTTATGTATTTATGATCCAGAAAAGCCCACAGTTCTCTCAGGAATGCAGGGAACTGCTTCCCCTGATCGGCAAAACGATTGCAGAGACGACTTCGGGTAATGCCGGACGTTCCGGTATCAGTTCCAGTCTTAAAGACAGTGTATTTCTTGATATATTAGACGGCGTTTCCCCCAGGCATGCACAGTCACGCATTCTGTCCGCCTCCCTGGTCTTTCCGCCCTGCATGCGTGTGATCGCGGTACGTCCTCTGTATTTTCACGGTGACAGCTATCTGAAAATGACACTGCCATCTCGCCTGAATCAGATTTTTCCCGATTGTTACTGCGTACCTTATCAGAAAGAGCTGATTCTGATCGCCACGTTGGACAAGCATATGGCCATTCCCGCGGAACGTCTGGGAAACCTCTGTACTCTGTGTGCCCGGGATCAGCTGATCGCCGGTATCAGCCGTTATTTTTACGATGCTTCACGTCTGCGGGAGTATTATCTGCAGGCTACACGATCCTGCATTCTTGCCCAGCGTCTGGACAGCAAAGGAAATGTCTTCCTGTATGAGGATTTCACTTTTTTCGATATGCTGGAAGACATGCCAAGAGACAAACGCCTGTCCGCGTACTGTCATCCGGCTCTCGCTCTGCTTCGGGAATATGATCAGCAAAAACAGACGCATCTCTATGAAACCCTGAAGACCTACACGCTGTCCGGCTTCAACCAGAACGAGACCGCCAGGCAACTGTTTCTTCATCGAAATACCATGAATTACCGCCGACAGCGGATTGAAGAGCTGACCGGCCTTGATCTGGCGTCTGCGCAGACGAGATTCCTCCTGCAGTATTCATTCCTGATTGATGTGTATATGGAACATGCGATCACCTGATCTTCCATCTGCAGATTCTATTTATCATAGTAGTCGTCCAGGAAATTATACGTTTCCTCTCCCTTATGGTAGCCGATGATTGTCTTCAGGTTCACATTGTGTACACTGCGGAAAATATTCTGCTCGATGACGTCGCTCTTTTGCCGCAGCTCGGCGATCAGTGCCTTCATCTCTTCGCGCTTCGAGCCCTGTGCCCCTCCACAGCTTGCGCAGTTCTCCGTAAAGCGGCAGGCGCATTGGATGAAGCAGAGGTGATTATAGTCCCGCCAGGCCTTAACCGCCTCCTCATGCACCAGGTACATCGGGCGGATCAGCTCCATGCCCTCAAAATTCCGGCTGTGCAGCTTCGGCATCATCGTCTCGACCTTGCCGCCGTAGAACATGCCCAGAAGGATTGTCTCAATCACATCGTCAAAATGGTGTCCGAGCGCGATCTTGTTGCAGCCGAGTTCCTTCGCATGAGAATAAAGATACCCCCTGCGCATACGGGCGCACAGATAGCATGGATTTTTGTCTATCGCCGCTACTGTGTCAAAGATATTCGTCTCAAACACGGTCAGCGGAATACCAAGCAGACGCGCATTGTCCTGGATGAGCTGCCAGTTCTCTTCATTGTAGCCCGGAGTCATTGTGAGGAATACTAGTGCTATATTTGCCATCCCGTGCGGGTGAAGCTCCTGTAAAAGCTTCGGCATCAGCATGGAGTCCTTGCCGCCGGAGATACACACAGCGATCCGATCCCCGTCGCAAATCAGCTCGTAATCGTTGATACCCCGGGTGAAGGGGCGCCAGATCGTCTTACGAAATTTTTTGATGATGCTGCGCTCAATCTGTCGCCGCTCCTCTTCCGGGTCTGTCGGTTCCTCCATCAGTCTGGCGAGCTGCAGCTTCAGGTATGCGCGATAGCCTCCCTTTACGCTCAACGCATCGATGCCCGCCTGCTTAAGCTCCCGGGCTGCTTCAATGCTCTGTTCTCCGGTGTGACAGAGAATGTATGTCTTTCCTTTCCCTCTGATCTCCTCTATCCGCTCCGGAAGTTCCTCAGCAGGGATATTCAGCGCTCCCTCAATCGAGCCGCGCGCAAAGGTCTGCGTCGGCCGAATATCGACGACCTGTCGGTCGCCGGGAGATATCTGCAGTAATTCTTCTATCTCAATTTCTTCAATTTCCAGCATTTTCAATGTACTCCTCAGTTCTCACATATCTCTGCCGCTTGCCTGTCAACTTTTTGTTGGCTTCAAACATTTTTTTGCCAACTTTTATTTCGATTATAGCAACTCATTTTGAAAAGTACACGGTGTTTTGTCAAAAAAAGTTTCTGAATTTCATCCAGGGACATCCGGCAGGCTCACAATCACCGGCTCATGTTCCATCGCCGGAATCACCTTCTCCATCAGGTCGCGCGTCTTAAGCCTCAGGCTGGAGGTATTGATGCAGGGATGACAACCGATGTACTCCCCCTGCAGCACCGTCTCGTCAATCACGAGCCACACACGCTTTCCTTTATCATTCATCAATCCCATGACACTGACCGAGCCCGGTGTGATGTCCAGAAATTCCTCCATATACTGCTCCTTCGCGAAGGAGAGGCGCGAGACGCCGAGCTGCTTTGAGAGGTCTTTTGTTTTAAATCTCTTATCTCCCGGTATCATCAGAAGATAAAAGTCCGACTCCTGCCGGTTGCAGAGGAACAGATTCTTGCAAATCGTCGCCTGCAGCGCCAGATCAATCTCCTCGCAGGCCTCCATCGTCATCGCGACCTCATGATCCACGCGCATGAACGGGACGCTGAGCCCATCCAGCAGGTCGTACACCCTTATCTCCTTGTCAAGGCGCCCCGCGCAGTCTGCGGGACGCTCCTTCTGTAATTCCAGCATAGTTCTTTTCCTTTCCTAATTCAACATTAGTAAAACATACAGACCTTTTCCTCATTTTGCCTTTGTATAGTGAACGCCACAAAAAACTTCATGCACGCTTCAAAGTCCCCTGACGCATCAGTCCGCCTCTCCGACACGGAGATTTGCCTTCGCGCTGAGCTCCGTCACGCCGAGCCGCGCCACTGCTGTCACCTTTACAAGGCTTTTCTGATAGGGGAAATTCCTCGTCTCCTCATGCCGCGCCATGATGACCTGATCCAGCGCGCACTGCTTCTCCTCGCCCTCGAGGAAAGTGATATCCGCACTCCCCATAACACATTTGTAACGCATAGTCACATCCCCGCGCTCCTCGATGCACTCCAGCGCGACCGGAACGTCCATCTCGAAGGAGCAACGGCTGTTCCTTCGCATCAGCTCATATTTCCGCCCCGCCTTCGCGCCGTGGACATAAAGCGCCAGCTGCCCGTCCTCCAGCCGCCAGGCAAAATTGACCGGGACAATATAGGGGGAGGGGGTATCCCCGTCCGTCAACCCGAGCCGCACGATCTCGCACTCGTCCACCATCTCAAGAATCTTTTCAAAATCCGTTATTTCCCGATCTTTTCTTCTCATGTTCCACTCCTCTATCGAAATCCTCTCTCCAGGATCCCAAGAATCTCCTCTGCGTTTACATCCGCTTCATAAACCCACCTGCCGCCATTTCCTCCATTTTCACTCGTATTATCATTGTATTTCGTCCTTCCGATACTCCAAAAGATCCCCCGGCTGGCAGTCCAGAGCCTCGCAGAGCCTGGCTAGCATCGATATTTTCAGCGCCTTCGCCTTCCCGTTTTTCAATATGGATACATTGGCCAGGGTAATCCCGACACGCTCCGAGAGCTCAGTCACGCTCATTTTCCGCTTCACAAGCATGACGTCGATGTTAAAAATAATCTCTCCTTCCATCACCAGCCCTCCTATATCGTCCAGTCGCTCTGCTCCTGCAGAGCGGCTGCCCTCCTGACCAGCTGTGAGAGCGTCGCGCACACCACCGCCACCGCATAAAAGGGCATATTATGAATATTAAAGAGGAAGCCGCAATGTCCCGG
>JAJPZP010000038.1 GCA_021204285.1 Lachnospiraceae bacterium
GATTTTATCTTTATCAACCGTTTCGGCGCGACACAGCATCAGGGAACATTGAATAAAGCCCTGCGCCGGATTATGAGGGATTGCAATGACGAACAGCTTAACAGCAGCGAGGAGAATCCGGTACTGCTTCCGCGCTTTAGCTGCCATAGCCTGCGGCATACGTTTACGACAAGGATGGTTGAAGCAGGCGTGAATATCAAGGTGGTGCAGGATGTTCTGGGGCATAAGGATGTGGAGACTACGCTCAATATTTATACTGATGTAACGAAGGAGCTGAAACAGCAGGAGTTTGATTCCTTGCAGAAAACTCTGGATAAGCAGAAGAGCAAAAACTCCGGGGAATAGGCTCGGAATAGCGGAAGGCAGGGCTGATATGGCTCTGCCTTCCACCTTTCCATCTAATCCATCCGATTTTGAGTAGTATATTATGCTTTGAATATATGAGATCTATGTTTGGTGGAAGTGATGGAAAGGTGGAAATACAGTATGAGGCATCGGATATAGAAAAATTCAGTTGCATCATTACCCGCGGGCGGCTTATAATAAAAACAATCAGGGAGATCATTGATATTATGTTTACATTATTTGATCAGGATGAAGTGTGGGACGATTATATTGCCAGTGACAGGAGAGAGCAGGCTGAGAAAACCGCGAAAAAGAATGCAAAAAATCTATATGTTAACAATGTGCCAGTAGATATTATTGCAAAATCGTTGGGATATAGTGTGCAAATTGTCAAAAAATGGCTGGGACTTGTGCCGCAGGCATAAGGAGGAGGTCATTGACATTATGATTACATTGTTCGATCAGGATGAAGTAATAGAAGATTATATTGCCAGCGAGTTGAGGGAACAGACCCAGAAAACGGCTAAAATATTGTATGGGAAAAACATGTCGGTCAATGATATCGCTGAAGCGGTGGGTTACAGCGTGAAGATTGTTGAAAGATGGCTGGGGCTTAGGCCGTAGGTGTGTATAAATCAATGGAAGGAGTAAAGGAATATGTGTCAGATAGCTGTCAGTATACCGGATGAAGTGCTTTATGATACAAAGATGAACAAGGAAGATGCCAGCAGCTTTGCCAGAAAAGCTGTAGCTCTTGGATACTACACGCAGAGTGGAGTGTCTTTGGGATATTGTGCGCAGATTGCCGGGATGCAGGAAGAGGATTTTATCACTTATCTTGGTCAGAATCATATATCTATTTTCCGTTTTGATAATAAAGAAGAGTTTCTGGAGGAACTGAATAATGCGTAAAGTGGCTGTAAATTCTACGCCTCTGATTGTGCTTTGTGGTATAGGACAGCTGGAACTTTTAAAAGGACTGTACGGGGAAATATATATTCCGAGAGCAGTATATCGGGAGGTTACAGCTAAAAAGGATTCAGCCTGCGTACAAATAAAAAATGCGGCCGGTTGGATTCATGTTGTTGAGATCATGGATTCGAGTGAAAAGAAAATGTACAAGGCCAAATTGCATGACGGTGAAGTTGAAGTTATGATTCTGGCTCAGGAGCAAAAGGCAGATTTGGTGATTCTGGACGACAATGCAGCGAAGAAAACGGCAAAGTATCTTGGGCTTACGGTTACTGGTACGTTAGGGGTGCTGTTAAAAGCGAAGCGTGAAGGGCTGATTCAGGAAGTAAAACCATTGCTGTCAGAAATGAAAAGAAAGGGATTTTACGTCAGCAATATGGTCGAAAGACTGGTGTTGGATCAGGCTCACGAATGAGATAAAGCTCTGTACCAACTTTGTACCAGTTTTGTACCAATCGGCGCATTTTCGGCAGAGTTTTCTGGGGAGATATACCGATGTGCACCGGGCGGAAAATGCTGAAAAATCAAGGTATGAAGACCTGCACGGGAACGCGGAAATCCGTGTTCCGATTCTCCCCACAATGCGAACGGTAGACTGAAAAAGCTTGTAAAATCAACGTTTTTGTGACCAGGAGTAGTAATCTACTACAAATTTGTGGCATACAATACGTGATAATAAGCCATCATACGTTTTGGACGACATTCGTTATTTCATATTTTGCACTTCGAGGACACTTTCCAGATAAGTAATTTGGACAGTGTCCTTTTGTTATGGTCAAAAATTGTTTGAAGAGGAAGGTGGGATTATGTGTAGTGTACCCAGATATGGAAATACCTGCCCTTTGTCCTGCTAGCTGGCAGCTCGCGATGATTTCCCGCTGCATGCGCGTTCATATTCTTTCAGCTTCCATTTCGCTTCGCCGCTTATATGGCGCGGAACCTCGATCTGCACGGTTACGTATAGATCTCCATGTACGTTTGCGTCTTTCATGGAGACGATGCCTTTCCCTCTCAGGCGGATTTTTGTCCCTGGCTGTGTGCCTTCCGGAATCTTGCAAAGCACGTTCCCGTAGAATGTCTGAACAGAAACTTCTCCGCCGAACACTGCGGTCGTATAGGGAATGTTGATGGTTGTATAGATATCCATCCCTTTTCGTTCAAATCCCGGCTTGTCCCGTACAGTGACATTTAAAAGCAGGTCGCCTGCCTCCTGCCCACGGTTTCCGGGCGCGCCTTTTCCACGGAGACGGATGCTTTTCCCAGTGTCAATCCCGGCAGGGATGTGTACTTTTAATGTCTGGATTTTGCTGTCGTCTCCGTCTGCTCCGGATAAACGTATTACCTTATCACATCCGTAAACCGCCTCATCAAATTCCACGGTGATGTCGGCATGAAGGTCAGCGCGTTTTCGTGCCCCGCGAAAGCCTGCTTGTCCAAAATGATCCGTTCTGAAACTGTCTTCACCGAACCCGCCTCCTAAAATATCTTTCAGGAAATCGTCCATATCCCTGCCTTCAAAATGGAATTTCTGGTAATTCCCCTCAGGGTTTTCATAGTGCCAGGAACTGGAGTTGCCCCAGCTGCCGCCGAAACCTCCGGAGTTGCCCTGATATTGTCGGCTGTAACCGCCGGCGTTCGTGGCAGTGTCAAATCCGCCATCAAATGCTGCATGTCCAAACTGGTCGTACAGCTTCCGTTTTTCCGGTGTGCTCAAAACGGTATAGGCTTCTGTGATCTCCTTAAATTTTTGTTCTGCCTGCGGGTTATTCGAGTTGGTATCCGGATGATATTTTTTCGCAAGCTTCCGATATGCCCTCTTGATTTCTTTTTCATCCGCAGCCTTCTTTACCCCCAGAACCTCGTAATAATCTCTCTTTGCAGCCAATATCATCACCTCGCAATGCAAAACTGCGGCACAGCCATCTGGCCGCACCGCAGAAAAGTGAAAGAACAATCTCTGCGACCGGATTATGCCGCATGGAACTGTTATTCGATCATGATAGAGTTGTTCTCTTCGACCACAGGCTGCTGTACTTTCTTTGGTACAGTCAGGGTAAGGGTGCCATTCTCAAACTTTGCCTTGATATCTTCCTGCTTTACGTCTTCCCCTACATAGAAAGCTCTGCTGCAGGAACCCATGAAGCGCTCGCGGCGGACATACTTGCCATCGCTATTCTTCTGATCGTTATTAGTGTTCGTGGACGCCTGAATGGTCAGATAGCCATCCTTCAATTCTGCTTTCACATCCTCCTTTTTCACGCCTGGCAGATCAACAGTCAGTTCGTAACTGTTCTCACCCTCTTTTACATCTGTCCTCATCAGAGCAGCCTGCCTGTTGGAGCCATTGGCAGAACCTGTACGGTAAAATGGTTCATAAAAGAAGTCGTCAAAAAAATCATCCCACAAATTTTCTCTGTAAATACTCGGTATCAACATATGTCATCTCTCCTTTTATCATACACAACAATTTTGTTATTATCTGTATTGGAACCGAAGTCAAAATGGAATCTGTTTTTATTTTTCCATCTCTCTTCCTTTGTTCTGCGAGAGTTATAACACATTTTGTTAGCCGCGTCAAGGGTTGAGTGCTAAATTTGTGTGAAAAATCTGTGAATTTTCTGATTATTTGTATTTCTTACAATTTCTGCCGCAACGGACAAGCCGAGTGAGTCGCTTTCTCAGCCAGTTTCTCATAACCCATATCTCTCAGATAATCCTGCAGAATCGGTACAGACTGCGTGGACTCTGGTCCAACAATCAGCTCTGTAATGACATCCTCCATTTGTGTATCGGCTAGCTGGCAAAGCTTATGCAGATCCACCGGATAATACTTCTTAATGCGTTCGTTTGAAATATGATACCTTGGCTGTACGTTGAAAAAGCCCTGCTCAAATGGAGAAACGACCAGCCGCACTTCTTTTTCGCTCTGGAAAGAAGGATGCTTAAATGCCGCCGACGCTGCCCAGGCATGATTTAGTGCTGCCCGAATCGCCGGCGATGTGTCCCAGGGAGCCTTGTGGCGGCGTATCAGGCGATATATAATCTCGACCAGTTCATGCTCACCTACATCATCC
>JAJPZP010000235.1 GCA_021204285.1 Lachnospiraceae bacterium
ACTTCGTTTATCCGCTTCGCTACTGTCTATGTGATCGAGGACGGCGTTACGGAGGAGGAGCTTGCCGCAATCCGCGCCTTCTGTATCAACCCGGTCGATTCCCGTAAGACAGACATGGAAAAGCCGGATACGCTCGTGACCGTGTATGACGAGCCAGCGGATGTGAAGATTTTCGATGGTTTCTGGGACATGGGTGAGACGGATCTGGAGGAGCTCTATCGTACGCTGAACCTTGCCATGACCTTCCGGGATTTCCTCCATATTCAGAATTATTTCAGAAAAGAAGAAAAGCGCGACCCGTCGATGACAGAGATTCGCGTACTCGATACCTACTGGTCGGATCACTGCCGTCATACGACTTTCTCTACAGAGCTGAAAAATGTGACCTTTGGCGACGGTTTCTACCGTGCGCCGATCGAGCAGAGCTATGAGCAGTATACCGCCGACCACGCGGAGATTTTCGCGGGAAGGGACGATAAGTTCCACTGCCTGATGGATCTGGCGCTGATGGCGATGCGGAAGCTGAAAAAAGAAGGAAAACTTACCGATCAGGAGGAGACCGACGAGATCAATGCCTGCTCGATCGTCGTCCCCGTGGAGATTGACGGGAAGACGGAGGAGTGGCTTGTCAATTTCAAAAATGAGACGCACAACCATCCTACGGAGATCGAGCCCTTCGGCGGCGCGGCCACCTGCCTGGGCGGCGCGATCCGCGACCCGCTCTCCGGGCGCACTTATGTGTACCAGGCGATGCGCGTGACCGGCGCGGCTGATCCGACCGTGCCTGTTTCTGAGACACTGAAGGGCAAGCTGCCGCAGAAAAAGCTTGTGCGCGGCGCGGCGCAGGGTTACAGCTCCTACGGAAATCAGATCGGGCTGGCGACTGGCCTGGTAAAAGAAATCTATCATCCGGACTATGTGGCGAAGCGCATGGAGATCGGCGCGGTGATGGGCGCAGCTCCGCGGAAGGACGTGGTCCGCTTAAGTTCCGATCCGGGTGATATCATTATTCTGCTCGGTGGGCGTACCGGGCGTGACGGCTGCGGCGGCGCGACCGGATCCTCCAAGGTGCACACGGAGACTTCGATTGAGACCTGCGGCGCGGAGGTGCAGAAGGGAAATGCGCCGACCGAGCGCAAGATTCAGCGCCTGTTCCGACGGCCTGAAGTGACGCGTCTCATCAAGAAATGCAATGATTTCGGCGCGGGCGGCGTGTCGGTCGCGATCGGCGAGCTGGCAGACGGACTGTGCGTTGACCTTGACAAAGTACCGAAGAAATACGAGGGCCTCGACGGTACGGAGCTTGCGATCTCCGAGTCGCAGGAGCGCATGGCCGTGGTCGTGGCTGCGAAGGACGTGGATGCTTTCCGCGGCTATGCCTCTGAAGAAAATCTCGAGTCCGTCTGCGTGGCCGAGGTGACGGAAGAACCCCGGCTCGTGCTGAAGTGGCGTGGAAAGGAGATCGTCAATCTTTCCCGTGCCTTCCTCGATACGAACGGCGCGCATCAGGAGACGGACGTAGCGGTGGACATGCCCTCTGAGAAGGAGAAATATTTTACGCGGGAGGATATCCCGGATGTCCGGCAGAAGTGGCTGGAAACCTTAAGCGATCTCAATGTCTGCTCGCAGAAGGGACTTGTCGAGATGTTCGACAGCTCGATCGGTGCGGGCAGCGTGCTCATGCCATACGGCGGAAAATATCAGAAGACGGAAACGCAGACGATGATCGCGAAGCTGCTGGTGCTGCAGGGAAAGTGCGACACCGTTACGATGATGAGCTACGGCTTCGACCCGTATCTTTCGAGCTGGTCGCCCTATCACGGCGCGATCTATGCGGTGATCGAGTCGGTCGCGAGAATCGTGGCCTCCGGCGGCGACTATCGGAAGATTCGCTTTACTTTCCAGGAATATTTCCGCAGGATGACGGAGGATCCGCATCGCTGGAGCCAGCCCTTTGCGGCGCTGCTCGGCGCTTACAGCGCGCAGCTCGGACTGGGGCTGCCGTCGATCGGCGGGAAGGACAGTATGTCCGGCACCTTCGACGAGATCGATGTGCCGCCGACGCTCGTCTCCTTTGCGGTGGACGTCGCGAAGCAGCAGGACGTTGTCACACCGGAATTCAAGAAGGCCGGAAATAAGCTGGTCCTTCTGAAAATCGGGCGGGATGGCTATGATCTTCCTGATTATGAGGAGATTAAAGAGCAGTACGGAAAATTCCATGAGGATACCGGGGCGGGTCGGATTATTTCCGCCTATGCGCTGGACGGGCACGGGATTGTGGCCGCTCTCAGCCGGATGGCCTTCGGCAACGGCCTTGGCGTGAAGCTGGAGCACAATCTTGACCCACGCGACGCCTTTGCGCCGGGCTTCGGCTGCATTGTGGCGGAGGTGCCGGACGGAAAGGTCTCGGAGCTTGCGATTACCTACACGCTGATCGGTGAGGTGACAGAGAGTGGATTTACCTATGGAAATGTGTCCATTTCGGAGGATGAGGCGCTGGCGGCCTGGGGCGGAACGCTCGAGAAGGTCTTCCCGACCGTGGCGGTGAAAAAGAAAGAGATGCTCGATACGCCGCTTTATAAGGCGGACAGCGTTTATATCTGTAAACACAAGGTTGCAAGGCCGACGGCCTTCATTCCGGTCTTCCCGGGCACGAACTGCGAGTACGACAGCGCGAAGGCTTTCGAGCGCGCGGGAGCGGACGTTGTGACGAAGGTATTCCGGAACTTAAGCGGAAGTGATATCCGCGAGTCGGTGGACGCCTTCGCTCGCGCGATCGACGGGGCGCAGATTCTCATGTTTCCGGGCGGTTTTTCAGCGGGCGACGAGCCGGACGGCTCCGCGAAGTTTTTCGCGACGGCATTTCAGAATGAGAAGATTAAAGACGCCGTTATGAAGCTGCTGCACGAGCGCGACGGCCTTGCACTCGGTATCTGCAACGGTTTTCAGGCGCTGATCAAGCTGGGACTCGTACCGCACGGTGAGATCGTGGGGCAGCAGGAGGACTCCCCGACGCTGACCTTCAATACGATCGGCCGCCATATCTCGAAGATGGTGTATACGAAGGTGGTATCGAACAAATCTCCGTGGCTTATGGGAGCGGAGCTCGGAAAAACCTATGTGAATCCGGCTTCCCACGGGGAGGGCCGCTTTGTCGCGCCGCAGGAGTGGGTCGACCGGCTGTTTGCAAATGGCCAGGTTGCGACGCAATATGTAGATCTTAACGGAAATCCGACGATGGATGAGGAATGGAACGTGAACGGTTCCTACGCCGCGATTGAGGGTATCTTAAGCCCGGACGGGCGCGTCCTCGGCAAGATGGCGCATGCGGAGCGCCGCGGGGAAGGCGTCGCGGTGAACATCTACGGAGAGCAGGATATGCGGCTTTTCGAGTCCGGGGTTGCGTATTTCCGGTAGACAGGATTGACAGATCTATTTGCGCCCGGCTTCCTGCGTCGGAGTCTGTGAATCAGATAACGACCGGGAAGCCTGCAGCGCCTGTTTACAGAGGTAGCGGTATTCAGAGATGGTCATGTGTTCGGATTCTTTAAACAGCCTTGAGAGTGTGCTGGCGGAACCGAAACCGACCTGCTCTGCAATCTCGTCGATAGAGTAATCCGTGTCCAGCAGATAGTTTTTGGTATAGTTGATGCGGTACTGTGTCAGCGTTTTGGATACGCTGGCTCCAAAATATTCTTTGAACAGTCGGTTGACATGTCTGGGACTGATAAAAAAATAGTCTGCGATATCCTGCAGGCTCAGATTCGGGTTTGCATAGTTGGCATGAAGGTATTTGGTAAAGGCGATGGGCAGATTGCTTTCCGCTTTTGACGCGGGCAGGCTCGGTGAAGCCACAAAATTCCGGATACAATTCAGAACAAACGTCGCAGACAGATTCTGCAGTCTGTAAAACCAGCCCCATTCTTTGACTTTGGATTCTTCAAGCATAGTCTGTATATATCGGTCGTTGTGATACCGATCCTCGCAGACGATGTAGTCCTTTCCCTTAATCAGATCAAAAAATGCCTTCATGTATGCGTTCTCAAATTCTTCCGTGTCGTTATTACGGATGGGGACGGAATGCTGCTGTATGGAAAAAATGACTGCCAGGTACGCTTTTTTGCGATGAGGTGTATACAGAATTTCGTGCTGTACATTCTGATTGATGAAAATAAGGCTGCCGTTTGGGATGGTGATCATAGAGCCGTCGATCCGGATCTCCACACAGCCGTCATAGACATAGTGGATTTCATATTCCTTTGGGTGGGAGTGCGGAAACTCCACTGTTTTTTCGTCGTGTTCCTCCAGATAGCTGATACCCAGATCCCAAGAATTGAGCGAGATCGTCATATGATTGGTTGCACATAAAGAATGAAGC
>JAJPZP010000261.1:0-11063 GCA_021204285.1 Lachnospiraceae bacterium
CATACCCACGGTCACAGACCGCATCATACAGCAGGCGATATCACAGAAGCTGATCCGCATCACGGTGATGACGGCGGTGTTTGTGGCGGTGATTCTCTTCTTCACCTTCCGCAATTACAGCATTCCGCTGATCCTTGTGGCGACGATTCAGACCAGTATCTTCATCAATTTTTCGATTCCGGCGGTTACGGGGACGAGTATGTTTTTCCTGAGCTACCTGATTGTCAGTTCGATCCAGATGGGTGCGACGATCGACTACGCCATCGTCATCACGAGCCGCTATACAGAGCTGCGGAAAGAGGGCGTGGAGAAGGCTCGCGCGGTCGTCGACACCCTGAACGAGAGTTTTCCGACGATCATCACCTCCGGGACGATCATGACGGCGGCGGCCTTCGTGATCGGCCGGACCACGACGAATCCGACGATCGCTTCGCTCGGCAGCACGCTGGCGAAGGGGACGCTGACCTCGATTATTCTGGTCATGCTGATCCTGCCGCAGCTTCTCTATGTGTTTGACTCGCTGATTATGAAGACCTGGAGGAAACGGAGAATTTCTGTCGGAGGCGATGAAGGGAGGGCGAAGTCATGAGAAGGATGAAACGAAACTTACGGTGGATGGCGATACTGCTCACGGCTGAGCTTCTTTTTCAGAGCTCCGGCATCACGGCGCTGGCCGCGGGGGATGTGGTCATCATCGACAGCGCGGAGGATCTGGTACTGCTCGCGGACAGCTGCCGGAAGGAGAGCTATTCTACCGGGAAGACCTTCCGGCTGGAGGCGGATATTGACCTGTCTGAGTATGAGAACCTGTCGATTCCGATTATGAACGGCAATTTTGAGGGCGGTGGACACACGATCAGCGGTCTGAAACTGACGGAGGAAATGTCAGATTATGGACTGTTCCGTTATGTGGACGAGAACGGGAGTATCCGCAGCCTGACCGTGAAAGGCGAGGTGCTGGGCGGCGACGGACAGGAACACATTGGTATTCTCGCGGGCAGCAGTGCGGGGACGATCGAGAGCTGTGTGAGCCGCGGGACGCTCAGTGCTGAGACGTCCGTGGGCGGCATTGTTGGTTTCAATGAGGAGAACGGAGTGATTTCCCGCTGCACAAACGAAGCGCAGGTGGACGGAAAGATGGAGACCGGCGGCATTGCGGGGACAAATGAGGGCAGTATCAGTGACTGCCAAAATACAGGCCTTATCAATACCAGCCAGAAGGTGGTGAAAAGCTTAAACGGGAGCAGCGACAGTATCAGCGTTTCCATCTCGGGTGCGGTTACGGGGCTCACTTCAGACGACCGTGCGAACCGAACCGGCGGAATCGCGGGCAGCTCTTCCGGGAGTGTCGCCTATTGTACAAATGAGGCGGTGATCGGTCATAAGCGGCTTGGTTCATCCACCGGTGGAATCGTCGGCTGGCTGAGCGGAAGTCTTTCATACTGCGAGAATACAGGGATGATTTACGGGCATAAGAATGTGGGTGGCATCGTTGGCGTGCTTGAACCGTACGAGGAGACCGCCTACAATACCGATTACGGGCAGACGCTTGAGGAGCAGCTGGATGAACTGGATGCGCAGCTGGACGCGCTGATGGATGCAGCCGAAGGGCTGGGCGATCATCTGTCGGATAACGCGGATATTCTGTCCGGACAGCTGGATACGCTGCGGGATTCCCTGCGCGTATATATGGATGATTACGGTGATCTGCTGGAGGAGGGCAGGGACAGTATCGACGAGAATATCGGTGCGATCAGCGATACCCTGGACGGCATGCAGTACGACCTGCGTGTGGAGGAGTTAAGCAGCGCGCTCACGCAGATTTCGTCGGATATCCAGAAGATGGAGACGATTCTTTCACAGCTGCAGCCATACATCGAACAGGGGAACGCACAGCTCGACGCGCTGGTGCAACAGTATTCCGCGCAGCTTGGCGAGTGGACGCAGCTGCTTGATGAACTGCAGGCATATCTTCAGGGTTTGCAGGAAAACCAGGGAGGCAGTGCGTCCGGTAATGGGAATGTAGAGAACAATGAAACCGGGACGAATGAAGCAAATCCGGAAAGCAGTACAGAGTCTGGAAATGAAACTGCGAATTCTGTGATTGTCGAAGATAAGGCAGACCTGGAGGAAAATCAGAATGGGAAGAACTCCGCATCCGGGGAAAGCACAGGCGAAGCATCTTCTGCGAGCACAGGGGAGACAATGTGTGCCAGGACAGCAGCGATTTCTCTTGTGCCGGTGACGAACACAGAAACTTCGTTTACAGCGGAGTTCAGCGCTGCTCTGCAGCAGCTCTCAGCGCTGAGCCAGGATATCCGCACGCAGATGAACATCGTGACGGCGGTGCTGGGCGAGTTGCCGGGGGAAACGCAGGAAATGGCTTCCGATGCGAAATCTATCGTGGACAGCCTGAACAGCCTGACAGGCGATCTGGAAAATGTTATGGGTGATTTTGCGGACGAGATGGATACCATGACGGACGACCTTCGGCAGAAGTCGGATCGTCTCTCTGATCAGCTGGATGCGACGGTGGATACACTGGAATCCGACCTTGACGATGTCGGCGACTGTCTTGACCGGATAAAGGATCAGTTCAGCGAGATCCGGGTTACGATCTCAGGGGCTTTTGAAGAGCTGAAGGAACGGATCGAGGATGGGAGCGTTTACGTGGATGTGTCCGAGCTGGCGGACAGCAGCGTGGGCGATGGAAAAATCTTTTCCTGTGAGAATACAGGAGAGCTGTATGCGGACGGACAGGGCGGCGGAATCGTCGGGACGATCTCAAAGGAGACCGCGTAGCAGACGTCCATATGGCTTTTTGAAGACAACGACAAGGGTGATGACGAGGAAGAGGAGAGCAGCAGTATTACGCATCATCTGTCAGCCGTGGTATCCGGCTGTGTAAATACAGGCGACGTGACAGTCAGCGGCAATTATGCGGGCGGTGTCGTGGGGAAGGCGGATTATGGGATGATCGCGGAGAGTGAGAATTACGGGGACGTCACCGCAGACAGCGGAAGCTGTGCGGGAGGGATCGCGGGGCGCTCCGAAAATCTCATCCGCGACTGCTACATGCTGAGCGGCGTCTGCGCGGATTCTTACGTGGGCGGCGTGGCCGGACGCGGGGAGGATATCCGCGGCTGCTATGTGTGTTCGTATCTGGATATGGAAGAATCTGTGAAGGCCTGCGGAGCCGTGGCGGGAAGCGCGGGTGGAGATGTGGAGGAAAATTACTTCGTGGAAAACGGCTGGGGTGCGGTGGATGGCGTCACGCGCGATGCGCAGGCGCTGGGCATGTCCTACGAGTCTTTGCTGAAGCTGAAAGACATGCCGGAACATTTCACAGAATTTACCATCCGTTTCCTGGATGGAGACGAGGTGATCTGGGAACAGAGTTTTTCCTATGGAGAGGAGTTCTCCGGGGAGAAATACCCAGCTCTTCCGGAGTCGGAGGACGGCTATGTGTACTGGGAAGAGAAAGACCTCAGTCCCATTCACCGAAATGTGACGGTTCATGCCGTATACCGCGCATTCATTCCTTCCCTGACGGCGGGAGAGACGGACGGGAAGAGTACGCTCCTGTTCGGTGGTGAATTTTATCCGGACTCCGTGCTTGCCGTGCGGGAGGCGACAGAGGAGGAGACGGAGCATGTGGCGGCAAATCTGGAACTTGACAGGGTGTTTCAGAAATATTATGTCAGAGGCGTCTATTACTATGAACTCTCGCAGGCGGAGGAAGTGCGGGAGCAGGCCGTGGTGAGAGTTCTGAATCATATCTCGCTCTCCGACAGTATCCTGACAATGAATGAGAGCTTCGAGACAGTGGGAGAAGTACAGGAGACGGAGGTTGTGGGGAATTATCTCTCCGTCAGCACGCTGATCGGCAGCAGCGGCTATATCGTCGTCCTTGACCGGGTCGATTGTGGGATGGCCGCGCTGGGCGTCCTGCTGATCGTTCTGGTGGTAACGGGGACTGTGGTGCTGGTGACACGCAAAAAGAAGAATAAGAAGGCGGCGAAGCTTCCGGAGCACAGTTTATCATAAATGTCACCATTCTGGACAGAAGACAGGAAATGTCCCTTGCGGATCAGCAGAACTGCGCATAAATTTGGTAGTAACAGAAGGGGATGTGCTCCGGCATAATGCTGGTGTTCAGCCTGCTCTACACGCCCTGTGTCGCGGCGATTGCAGCGGTCAGACGTGAACTGGGTGGCCGCTGGGCGATTTGTGTCGTGCTGGAGCAGTGTGCAATCGCCTGGCTGGCTGCCGGTGTCGTGCGTCTGGTCGGGCTGTTGCTTGGCATGGCATAATCGAAGGAATAAAAGAAAAAGATGCCTTGATGAATCAGGAAAAATGTAGTAAGATATGGATAGAAGCGCTTTGACGCTAAAAATAAGGAAAGGAAGTATAAACCAATGCCCTTAGTAACGACAACTGAGATGTTTAAGAAGGCCTATGAAGGCGGCTATGCGATCGGCGCATTTAACGTGAACAACATGGAGATTGTGCAGGCGATCACCGAGGCGGCCGGCGAGCTGAATTCCCCGATTATCCTGCAGGTATCCGCAGGCGCGAGAAAGTACGCGAACCACACCTATCTGGTAAAGCTGGTTGAGGCGGCTCTGATCGAGAACCCGCAGATCCCGATTGCTCTGCATCTGGATCATGGCGCAGACTTTGATATCTGCAAATCCTGTGTGGACGGCGGATTTACCTCTGTTATGATCGATGCTTCCAAGTATCCGTTCGAGGAGAATATTGAGATTACGAAGAAGGTTGTTGAGTATGCGCATGACCACGGTGTTGTGGTTGAGGCTGAGCTCGGCAAGCTGGCCGGTATTGAGGATGATGTGAAGGTGAAAGCCGAGGATTCCTCCTACACCCAGCCCGAGGAGGTTGAGGAGTTTGTGGACAAGACCGGTGTGGACTCCCTTGCGATTGCGATCGGCACCAGCCATGGCGCGTTTAAGTTCAAGCCCGGCACGAAGCCGCAGCTTCGCTTCGACATCCTGCATGAGATTGAGAAGAAGATCCCGGGATTCCCGATCGTTCTGCATGGTGCGTCTTCTGTTCCGCAGGAGTATGTCAAGATCATCAATGAAAATGGCGGTGCTCTGAAGGATGCCATTGGCGTACCGGAGGATCAGCTGCGTGAGGCCGCGAGATCTGCGGTCTGCAAGATCAACATCGACTCTGATCTTCGTCTTGGCCTGACCGCGGGTGTCCGCGAAGTGCTGAACCAGCATCCGGATTACTTCGATCCGAGACAGTATCTGACTGTGGGCCGTGCGAATGTAAAAGCGGTTGTTGCCCACAAGATCAAGGATGTGCTTGGTTCCGAGGGGAAAGCTTTATAAGAACTGTAAGAAATGGGAGAGACCGCTCTGAGCGGTCTCTCTTTTGTCAACTTTAAAGGATTTTGTCCAGAAAATACGGCGCCTGTACCCTCCACCAGGGCCAGTCATGATTTACATCGTAGCCCCAGTAGTCGATGAAGGCGGGGATGCCACGGCCGCACAGGACGGTGTCCAGCTGGCGCGTACCAGCGAGAAGCTGATCCTCCCACGCACCCTATCCGACGCAGATAAAGATTTTGCTATGCCGGTAGAGTTCCATGTAGGGATGATCTGCAGGGAGGTTTTTAAGGCAATGGCAGGGAGAATTCAGGTAAACCAGGTCATCCATATAACCGTTCAGCATGGAAGCCGCGTCGTAGAGCCCGCTCAGGCAGAGACAGGCGTCGAAGCGGTCCGGGAAGCGGAAAAAGATATTTCCGGCGTGATATGCTCCCATGCTGCAGCCGAGTGTCATGGCTTTCTGATCGCTTGCATGCTGTTCGATGAAGGGAGTTACCTCCTGCATCAGGTATTGCATCCAACGCTCGTGCTGTTCGATTCTCTCACGGGGATTTTTCCATTCGCAGGACCAGGTCTCTTCGTCGATCGTATCGACGCAGAAGAGCTGCAGCCGCCCGGATTCGATAAAGGGACTGCAGGCTTCTACCATTCCAAAGCCCTCGAAGTCGTGGCACTTCCCGTTCTGGGAGGGGATCACGAGACAGGGTTTTCCGCTCTGTCCGTAGCGTTTCACAGGCATATCCCGACCCAGGCGTTCACTGTACCATTGTGTCATCTGTATTTCCATAGCAATCACTCCATCATTTTGTGTAACAGTTCAGAGCAGTTCTGAATAGTTATTACTTCGCTAATGCGTAGCGGAAGAATTCATTCATCTTTTCTACGGTTTCCAGCTTTGCCAGGTAAATGTAATCGCCCATACCGTGTGCCAGTACCTCCGGCAGTTCCTGCGCCATTCGGAGGCTGTCATCGAATTTTTCAAGGATTTCCTTGTGGGAATGCAGATAAGAAACCTCACGCCAGCGGCCGACGAAAGCGCAGAAGCAGGGGGTTGCTCTGGAAACATGGCGCAGTTCATCGTAAACCATCATATCTGCGTAGTACTGGTAACAGTTTGCGCTGTAGGCAAAATTGATCATGTCAGCAGTCGGCCCACCGGAGGGGCGCATATTGACTTCCAGTCCCACGACCTGTCCGACCTTTCCAAGGCGTGGATGATCCTGCGTCAGACGGAAGAACTCGAGGTGGACGAAGCGGCTGCGCACTTGGAAAGCCTTCACGCAGGCGCGGCCGTAGGCGCGCAGATCCTCCGCCAGCTTGTCTACGATATAAAAGTGAATCTCTTCATGTTCGTTAACGCAGTCCATGATCGAAATCGGGGAGATGTTGCCGGTCTCGAAGAGAATCTCGCCTCGACTGTTCACGATCGCGTCGAAGGAACAGATCTCTCCGGGAACAAATTCCTCCATAATATAAGGAACTTCCGGGAGATTACAGAAGAAGGATGTGAGATCTTCGTCACTCGTAAGCTTCCAGGTGTCGGAGGCACCGACACCGCTGTCCGGCTTCACAATGACCGGGTAGCCGACCTCTCCTATGAAAGCGCGTGCGCTGTCGATGTCTTCTACCAGGTGCCAGCGGGCCGTCGGAACGCCTGCCGCCGCATAGCCCTCCTTCATGCGGGATTTGTGCTTGATCAGCTCCATATCCCGCGGATGAAGTCCGGTTGTGATGTGGAAATCCTCGCGAAGTCTGGCGTCCTGCTCGAGCCAGTATTCATTGTTGCTCTCGAGCCAGTCGATCTTTCCATGGCGGAAGGAGAGGTAAGCCACAGCACGGAACATGTCTTCGTAGTTCTCCATATCCTCTACACGATAGTATTCGGTCAGTGTCTGTCTGAGTCCTTCCGACAGTGCGTCATAGGGCGTGTCGCCGATGCCGAGAACATTCACACCGTTGTTCTTCAGTGCGAAGCAAAAATTCTCAAAATTTTCCAGGAAGCCGGGGGAAATAAATATAAAATTCTTCATTATGGTTATACTTCTCCGTTTCTGTATTTTTCCAAATAACGGTGGATGCGGTCATAGGGATCCAGAAGATCGCTGATGGAAGCATCGTGGTTCAGTGTGTCGATCAGCAGCGCGATATATTTGGACACATCGCAGCTGATGTAGTAGGGACGTGACAGCAGCTCCGGCGGCTGGTAGATCAGGTTTGTGCTTAAAACGCGGTCGATGACACCTTCCTCCCAGGCCTCATCGAAACGTGTCATACCGTTTGTAAAGAGTCCAAAGGTCGAGTAAATGAAGATACGACGGGCGTGCAGTTTTTTGAGCTGTCTGGCTACCTCGAGCATACTCTCGCCGGAGGAGATCATGTCATCGATGACGATGATGTCCTTATCTTCTACATTGGAGCCGAGAAACTCGTGCGCGACGATGGGATTGCGTCCGCCTACGATCTGCGTGTAGTCGCGGCGTTTGTAGAACATGCCCATATCCACACCGAGAACATTTGCCAGATAAACCGCGCGATCCATACCGCCCTCGTCAGGGCTGACGACCATCAGATGCGCACTGTCAATCTGCAGATCCCGGACATGGGACAACAATGCCTTGATGAACTGATAGGAGGGTTGTACTGTGTCGAAGCCTTCGAGCGGAATCGCGTTTTGCACACGCGGGTCATGCGCGTCGAAAGTGATCAGATTGTCCACACCCATGCGGCTCAGCTCCTTCAGGGCGAGCGCGCAGTCCAGAGATTCCCGCGTGGTGCGTTTATGCTGGCGGCTTTCATAGAGGAAGGGCATGATGACGGTGATTCGCCGGGCTTTGCCCGCACAGGCCGCGATGATGCGTTTCAGGTTCTGGTAGTGGTCGTCCGGGGACATATGGTTTTCATGGCCGCCCAGGGAGTAGGTCAGGCTGTAGTTGCATACGTCCACCATCAGATAGAGGTCGCGTCCGCGAACAGACTCCATGACGATGCCCTTGGCCTCGCCGGAGCCGAAGCGGGGAACGCTCGCCTCGATCATGTAGGAATCCTGCTCATAACCCTGAAACATGATGCTGTCCTTGTGCTCCAGGGAGCTCTCACGTCGCCATTGTACCAGATAGTCGTCTACCCGTTTACCCAGCTCTGTACAGCCGGGGAGGGGAATGATGCCGAGGGAACCGACGGGAATCGTTTCAAGAACCCGTTCGCTGCGCTGAGTATTCATGTATTTGTCCTCCAAGTAGTTTTTATATGTAGCAGGTTGCGGCACTACACAGAGCCGAAGAGCTTTTTATGGATACGAATATCGCCGCCGGTGAATTTCAGGAGCGTGTAAGAACTCATGATACGGGAGAAAACACGCTCACTGTAGATATCCTGGAATTGTTCCAGCGACAGGTTTGTCGAGATTATGGTGGATCTGCCCGCGAGTGCACGCTCATTCAGAATCTGAAACAGGCGGGAGACCGTAAAGGTGTTTGGCAGCTCGGTGCCCATATCGTCCAGAATCAGGAGGTCACTCTCCAGCAGCGGATCACAGGATTCCCGGGGCTGCTCCGGCTGCGTACTGAGCGCGCGGGAGAGCAGATCGAAAAACTGGAATGAGGTAAAATAAATGACGGAATACCCCTGATCCAGCAATTCCCTGGCAATGCAGTTCGATAAGAACGTCTTTCCGGTGCCAACGGAGCCGTAGAACAGGAGATTCTTTTCTCCGGGGCGGAAATGATCCGCGAATTCATGGCAGGTCCGGAGAATGGCAGGCATGACAAGGCGTTGTTCCTCGTCGTATACATCCATGCGCAGCGTTGAAAAATTCTCCTTATTCAGCACGCTCTCCAGGTGTGAAGAGGAATAGAGGAGCCGGATCTCCTCCTGCCGGAAACAGTGGCATTTCTTCCGGCCAATGTAGCCGGTGTCGCGGCAGTCCGGACAGGTGTAATGCATTTCCAGGTAGTCCACCGGATATCCCGCATCCGTGAGAATCTGTTCCCGTTCCCGCCGAAGCGCGTCAAGCTGTTCACGAAGTGCCTGCAGTGCATCCGGATCTCCATCGAAGAGCTGCTCCGCCCGTTGTACACTACAGGCAGATACTTCTTCCTGGATCTCGCGGACACGCGGAAAGCGCGCATAGATCTCATCGATCCGCGCGAGCTGTTCCCGGTAATGTTGATATTGTCTGCGGTCATATCCCCGCATGATCGCGTCATACTGACGGTTGCTGAGCGGCATGGAATCCTCCTATGTCTGACTCCTGAGGAGCTGTTTTTCCAGCTCATCGAAATCGTAATCCCGCTGCTGGAAGTTTGTAAATCCGGTCTGGCGTGTGCGCGCCTTTTTCTTTGGAGCGGCCTTGCGGTGATCCCGGTCGAGCACCTGCACGTCGGCGAGCGTATGTACTTTCTTTTCGTGCCAGTCCTGCAGGATGCGGTCAGCGTAGCGGAAGCTGGCCTTGTGCAGCTGCTCCATTGTCCGGCTGCAGGCCTCGAGCACAAGCTCAAGCGGGAATCCCCAGGTGTTCAGCCATTTTTCGATGTATGCCTGCTCCGAGTCAACCGGGTTGCGGTCGTTCAGGCCAAATGCCTTCATGACGGAGAAAGTGTTCTTGTGGTAGACGTTGGTGCGTTCCTTTGCTTCGCTGACCGTGGTAATGTGAGCCTCCGCCCAGGAAAGGCCAACACGGCGGATATAGTGGATGCTCTTACTGCCTTTGCAGACACAGTACTCCACCAGGTATTCCAGCAGATCCGTGGAGAAATGGAGTTGATCATAAAAATAAAGCAGCGTCTCGATTTCTGACGGTGAGAGTGTCTTTCCCATATACTGGCTGCACACAAAGAGAAGCTGCCGGCACTCTTCGTTATTCGCGAAGGCTTCAATCTCTCCAGCACTGTAGGATTTATGGACGGGTGATTCCTCCTGAACCGATTCTTTTGCCGGCGTTGTCTGCACCGTATCATCCGGTGCGCTGAGTGTGCACAGATAAATACCCTGCAGAGTATTCGTGCTGTCACATTCCAGCCGGAGAACGCCCTGCTTTTCCCAGTACTTCAGGGCGCGCAGAATATCGCTTTCTGTTCGGTCCAGAGCGTCGGCCAGTCCGGAGACAGAGAGTTCGAGAGAAGGACGCTTCAGCGCGCGGAGCAGGTAGAGGTATACCTTCACATACTCCCCGTTTGCCTTCGGCATATAGTAGTCGAGGAACAGATTTGACACACTGGTCTGTTCATCATCTCCGGCAGATTTTAAAACGAATTGTCCCATATCCAGATACTCCCTCCCGGGCGGGGCGCACTGTAGGCGCGTCCTGCATCTCTATGGAGTATAACACAGCTTTTTCAAAAAGAAAATAGGGAGGCAAAGACGCGGGGGGAAGGATAAGCATTCTGAAAAAAAACTGTGGATTTGTGGATAACTTCGTGGAAAGACTGGATTATGGGAAACCTTGATTGACAGAATCCGACAGGAAAACGGTAAAAATTTGGGCTTTCGGATGAAAGCAGTGACGTATTATGTAAAATAGCTTATCCACGTAAAAATCCACATGCCTTTACAGGGATGACTGTTGATAAGCATGTGGATAATGTGGATAATCTTATTTTGAAAGCAGATTTTCGCCTATTTTCAGCACATCTCCGGCTCCCATAGTTATCAACAGATCCCCATGCATACAATTTTTTAATAAAAATTTTTCAATTTCTGCAAAGG
>JAJPZP010000261.1:11073-13538 GCA_021204285.1 Lachnospiraceae bacterium
CCGAGGCGTTCAATCTCTTTTTGCAGGGTCTGAGAACTGATGCCGAGTGTGTTCTGCTCGCGGGCCGCATAAATGTCAGCCAGTACAATATGATCAGCCAGCATAAGCGCTTCCGCAAAGTCGTGAAGGAAGGCTTTTGTGCGGGTGTAGGTGTGCGGCTGGAATACGCACCAGATCTCCCGGTGCGGATAATCTGCTGCAGCCTTCAGCGTAGCACGGATCTCGGTCGGATGGTGCGCATAGTCATCAATGACAGTCACGCCATTTACCTCGCCCTTGTATTCAAAACGACGCTCCGTACCATGAAAGCGGAGCAGACCCGCGGCAGCGATCGGAAAATCAATGCCGAGTTCAAGCGATACAGCAAGCGCTGCAAGGGAATTTGAGATATTGTGGAGGCCGGGGACATGCAGTGTGACGGTGCCGACAGGCTTCGCTCTGTGATACAGCTCATAGATACCGCCGCCGTCCTCTCCGAAGTGGATATTTTGCGCGTGATAGTCTTCCGTGCCGGTCAGTCCATAGGTGACGCTGCGTGCCGGGATGCCCTCCGTGATCTCCTCCGGATGATCAATTTCTCCGTTAAGGACAAGCAGGCCGTCATCCGGCAGCAGTGCGGCGAAGCGATGAAAGGAATTGCGAATATCCTGCAGATCCTTAAAGAAATCCATGTGGTCTTCCTCGATATTCAAAATCAGTGCCACAGTCGGGAAGAAGGACAGGAAGCTGTTCGTGTACTCGCAGGCTTCCGTCAGGAACGTATCGGAGTGGCCGACGCGGATGTTTCCGCCGATTTCCGGCAGAATGCCGCCGACGGAGATCGTCGGGTCTTTATCCGCCTCCAGCAGAATCATGGAGAGCATGGAAGTGGTTGTCGTCTTTCCGTGCGTGCCGGAGACTCCGATGGCCGTCGGGTAATTCCGCATGATCTGTCCAAGCAGGCTGGCGCGCGCCAGCATCGGGATACCCGCGTCCTGCGCGGCCGCGAATTCTGGATTATCCGGGTGGATCGCGGCGGTGTAGACGACGAGATCGATGTCTGATGTGATATTTCCGGCACTCTGTCCGATCGTGATACGGGCGCCGAGCGCGGCGAGATGCCGGGTGAGTGCTGACTCTGTGGCGTCCGAGCCTGAGACGGTGAAGTTTTCTTTTATAAGAATTTCGGCAAGACCGCTCATACTGATGCCGCCGATGCCGATAAAATGTACGTGTACTGGTGACTGAAAGTTGATTTCATACATAAACTCTGGTTGCTCCGTTTCTTGTTATCTGCAGTTCAGAGCAGCAGGCCCCCGGGCGTTCCGCCCATCCCGAAATGAAAATCATTTCGATACTGTTCTGGACTGTTTAATAATATAGTATACCGCTTTCCCGGAAAAAGCAACGCGGGAAAACGGTGAAAACCGGACATTTTGAAAAATTTCAAAAATCGGGGAACAGAGGAATATCAGAAGCGACAAAATTCGAAAATCATATTGCGATCCGGATACGGTTGCTGTCACAAATTGGCGGAAAATAAAGAACAATTTTTGGCTAAAATGTTCACTATTTACAAGAAATATGGTATACTTGGCTCAGAGATATTTTCAGAATGCATCAAGAGGTGATAACGTGATAAAGAAAGAGATGATCGCCATGCTTTTGGCGGGCGGACAGGGAAGCCGGCTTGGAGTGCTGACCGCAAAGGTGGCAAAGCTAGCGGTGGCCTTTGGCGGGAAATACCGCATTATCGACTTTCCCTTAAGCAACTGCATCAACTCCGGAATCGACACAGTGGGCGTACTGACACAATATCAGCCACTCCGGCTGAACACACACATCGGTATCGGTATGCCATGGGACCTGGATCGGAATAACGGAGGGGTGACGATTCTCTCGCCTTATGAGCGGAGCGCAGGGAGCGACTGGTATTCCGGCACGGCCAATGCGATTTACCAGAATATTGACTACATCGACACCTACAATCCGGATTATGTTCTGATTCTGTCCGGCGACCATATTTATAAGATGGATTATGAGGTGCTGCTGGACTTTCATAAGGAGAATGACGCGGCGGTGACGATTGCCTGCATGCCGGTACCGTGGGAGGAGGCGAGCCGCTTCGGTGTCGTGATCACAGATGAGACCGGCAGAGTTAGCGAGTTTGAGGAGAAGCCGGCGCAACCGCGCAGCAATCTGGCCTCTATGGGCATTTATATTTTCAGCTGGAAGGTGCTTCGCCAGGCGCTGATCCGGATGAAGGATGTGCCGGGCTGTGATTTCGGGATGCATATTCTCCCGGCCTGTCTCGCAGACGGCGAGCGCCTGTTCGCCTATGAGTTTAACGGTTACTGGAAGGACGTCGGGACGCTCGGTTCCTACTGGGAAGCGAATATGGAGCTGATTGATATTATTCCCGAGTTCAACATGTACGAGGAATTCTGGAAGATCTACACGAAGAGCGACGCGGTGCCGCCGATGTA
>JAJPZP010000261.1:13548-16423 GCA_021204285.1 Lachnospiraceae bacterium
AAATACATTGATCGGAGCAGGATGCAGGTTGAACCGGGCGATTGTGGCGGAGGAGGTTATCATCGGAGACAGATCCATCCTCGGCGTCGGCGAGCATGTTCCGAACAGGGAAAATCCGAAGGTATACTCCTTCGGTCTCGTGACGGTCGGGGAGAATTCCGTAATTCCGCCGGATGTGCAGATCGGTTTCAACACGGCGGTATCCGGTATTACGGAGCCAGAGGATTATCCGGGCGGCGTCCTCGCGGGCGGAGAGACACTGATTAAGGCGGGTGAGAGAGCATGAGGGCGGTAGGACTGATACTGGCAGGCGGGAATAATCACAGGATGCGGGAGCTTTCTGCAAAGCGCGCGATTGCAGCTATGCCGGTGGCCGGCAGTTACCGGAGCATTGATTTCGCACTGAGCAGCATGACGAACTCTCATGTGCAGAAGGTGGCGGTGCTGATGCAGTACAATTCGCGTTCCCTGAACGAGCATCTGAGCTCCTCCAAGTGGTGGAATTTCGGACGCAAGCAGGGCGGACTTTATCTGTTCACACCGACAGTGACCGCGGACAACAGTTTCTGGTACAGGGGGACGGCGGACTCCATTTATCAGAATATCGACTGGCTGAAGCAGAGCCACGAGCCCTATGTGGTCATCGCCTCCGGAGACGGGGTGTATAAGCTGGATTATAATAAAGTCCTGGAGTATCACATCGCGAAGAAGGCTGACATCACGGTTGTCTGCAAGGAGATGCCGGAGAGCACGGACAGGAGCCGATTCGGTGTTGTGAGGACGGATGACGACGGACGGATCATCGGTTTCGAGGAAAAGCCGATGGCGACCGATGAACGCACCGTTTCCTGCGGGATTTATATCGTCCGCAGAAGGCAGTTGATTGAGTTGATCGAGCGCTGTGCGCAGGAGGATCGTTACGATTTTGTACAGGATATCCTGATTCGTTATAAAAATGTGAAGAGGATTTATGCATACAGGATGGACAGCTACTGGAACAGCATCGCCTCGGTGGACTCCTATTATGAGATGAACATGGACTTCCTGAAGCCGGAGGTACGACAGCATTTTCTGCGGGATTATCCGGAGGTTTATTCCAAGGTACAGGATCTCCCGCCGGCGAAGTTCAATACCGGCTCCCGGGTGAAGGACAGTCTGGTTGCCAGCGGTTGCATTATTAATGGGACAGTGGAAAATTCGATCCTTTTTAAAAAGGTGTTTGTTGGAAGCAATTGTGTAGTTAAAAATTCCATCATTTTAAATGACGTGTATCTGGGCGATAATACTTACATTGAGAACTGCATCGTGGAGAGCAGAGATACGATCCGCGCGAATTCGCGTTTTATCGGGGAAGATGGCGTGAAGGTAGTCATTGAGAAAAATGAGCGGTATATCATGTAAACGGTTATGGAGAACTGATACAGGAGAAGAAAATGAATATTACAGATGTACGGATTCGAAAGGTTACAAAGGAAGGAAAGATGCGAGCAGTCGTCTCCATCACGATCGACGGGGAGTTCGTCGTCCATGATATTAAGGTGATCGAGGGCGAAAAAGGACTGTTTATCGCGATGCCGAGCAGGCGCTCAGCGGATGGAGAATACCGGGACATCGCGCATCCGATCAATTCCGAGACGCGTGATGCGATTCAGACGATTATTCTGGAACGTTATCACAGTATGGTGGAGGGTATAGGAGAATAATGGGGGCAGGAAGGAACCCGCAGCGTTGAGTTGCGGGTTCTTTTATTATTCTGAGACTTTGCGGACATATTCAATAAATTTTTCAGCCGCTGTGGGGAGCCGCCGCCTGCGATCCCAGACCAGCACATAGTTGGCGATATAGCCGGGATCCGTCAGGTTTTTAATGACTACGTCGGTGCTTTCAAAATTTGCACCGGTGGAACGAGGAAAGATCGCAATGCCGACTCCCTGTTTTACGAGTTCATAGGCATTCAGGTAGTGACTCAGTTCACAGAGAACCGTGGGTGTCTTATGGATGGATGCGAACATGTCATGGATTTTCATACTCCGGGATTTGCGTGCCGGGATGATCAGGGGAACACCGACCAGATCCCGCAGGGGGATGGTGTCGCCTTCTGTTTTCGCCAGCGGGTGAGAGCCGGGGATCATCGCGACCCAGGGCTCCGAGCCGACGGCGATGCTGTCGAGTGACTCGTGATCGAAGGGTTCGATGAGTAGCGCGAGGTCGCACAGTCCCTTCAGCAGGCGCTCGGTCGCGTCGTCGCCGCTGCCGTTCCAGAGACTGTATTTTACGTCCGGGTACTCCTGAGAGAAACCGGAAATCCAGCGGGACATGAGGTAAGGTCCCTGGCCCTCGACGGAGGCGATGTAGAGCGGTCCGCTGATGCCGTGGCGGTACTCGCGGATCTCGGCTTCGGTCTTCTCGACAAGCGTCAGGATCTCTGTACCCCGGTTTTTCAGGATCAGTCCCTCCTCGGTCAGATGAAGACGGCGCTTCTCACGGATGAACAGTTCCACGCCGAGCTCTTCCTCCAGCATCTGCATCTGACGGCTGAGTGGCGGCTGCGCCATATGCAGGTTCTCTGCTGCGCGGGTGATATTCAGCTCCTGCGCCACTTCCAGGAAATAACGAATTGAACGGATATCCATGTGGGCACCTCCTTTGCATCATCATACCATAAAAGTATGAAAAAGCCAATATAATATGTATTTTATTTTTTGAAAAAGGGGTGCTATACTGTAGTCACAAACAAAGAAACGGAAGCACCGCTTCCGCCGGAAGTCCAAAAAGGAGGTCATGGATATGAAGAAATTTTATGAAACGTTCGAAACAGCACTGGAATCTTATTTCAAATTATTTGCAAATGGCTTCGGAACGGAAGGCTGAAGAA
>JAJPZP010000261.1:16433-21059 GCA_021204285.1 Lachnospiraceae bacterium
GTTTCCGATCTTATGAGATCGGCTCAAAGTCCGCTGCGCCATGTTTGCAGAGCGGGCAGACGAAGTCATCCGGGAGCTCGTCGCCCTCGTAGACGTAGCCGCAGACCTTGCAGACGAAACCTTTCTTACCCTCGGTGGCGGGCTTTGGCTTGACGTTGTTCTGGTAGTAGGTGTAGGTCATTGTCTCTGCCTTTGAGATAACGCGGGACTCGGTGATGCTGCAGATGAACATACCATGCGTGTCCATGTCGAAATACTGCTCTACCTTCAGGGACATGAAGGAGTTGATATATTTCGGAAGGAAGGCGAGCCCATTGTCCGAATAGAGCGGTGTGATGCCTGCGCCCGCGAACTTGTCAACCGTGCGTCCGCTCTGGAAACCAAAGGTCTCGAATACGGAGAAAGGCGCATCCTGTGACAGGCAGTTCAGGTTCATGACGCCGGTCTTTTTGATGACGTGGTGCGAGTAGTTCGCCTTGTTGATCGTGACGGCGATGCGGTTCGGCGTGTTGGTCACCTGCGAGACCGTATTGACGATCAGGCCGTTATCCTTCGTGCCGTCATTGGATGTCACGACATACAGGCCGTAGCCGATGTTGAACAGTGCGGTGAGGTCGTTCTTGTTGGCCGTGTCGCTGCTGCGCGCCACGTAATCCTGGCAGAGCTCTTCCACCAGTGCATTCAGCTGCGCGCTGCTCTCCTCGCTGAGCGCGGACTTGATGTGTACGGTGGTGTCCGCCCACTTGATATCTTTACTCTTCTCGAGCATCTGCTTCATGACCTTGGCTGCGGTCGGCGCCCAGGAGCCATTCTCAATCAGGGCAACCGTGCGGTTCTGGAAATTGCGCTCCGTCAGGCGATGAATATAGTCGCGCATGAAGGGATAGATGTCCGCGTTGTAGGTCGTCGTGGCGAGCACGAGTTTATTATAACGGAAGGCGTCGGCAACGGCCAGCGCCATGTCGCAGCGTGCGAGGTCATGGACGATGACGTTCGGGCAGCCCTTGGCGCGGAACTGATCGGCGAGCTTCTCTACTGCTTTCTTCGTGTGTCCGTAGACAGACGTGTAGGCGATGACGATGCCCTCACTCTCCGGCTGATAGGAGGACCAGAGATCATAGAGGTGCAGGTAGTGGCCGAGATTTTCCTTAAGGATCGGGCAGTGCAGCGGGCAGATGCCCTGCATGTCCAGACCGGCCGCCTTATACAGCAGGGTCTGCACCTGTTTGCCGTCTTTGCCGACGATGCCGATGAAGTAGCGGCGGGATTCGTCATCCCAGGGCTCGTTCACATCGAGCGCACCGAATTTCCCAAAGCCGTCCGCGGAGAACAGTACCTTATCGCAGGTATCGTAGGTCACGATGACTTCCGGCCAGTGTACCATCGGCGCCTCGACGAAGACAAGCGTGTGCTTCCCGAGTGAGAGCGTGTCGCCTTCCTTCACGATAACGCGGCGATCTTCAAATGAAGTGCCGAAAAACTGTCCCATCATGGTGAAAGCTTTCGTGCTGGAGACGATCGTCGTGTCCTTGTAGACCTCCATGAAATTTGCGATGTTCGCGGAGTGGTCAGGTTCCATATGTTGAATAATCAGATAATCCGGCTGGCGGTCACCGAGTAACTTTGCGATATTGTCCAGCCATTCATGTTTAAAATGCGCGTCCACGGTGTCCATGACAGCGATTTTCTCGTCCAGTATTACATAGGAGTTATAGGACATGCCGTTTGGAACGGGGTACTGCCCTTCGAAAAGATCGACCTGGTGGTCGTTGACGCCTACGTACTTGATGTCAGTAGTAATCTCCATCTGTTGCCTTCCTTTCTGTTTTTTTGAATTCCGTCAAAAGTATAACATACCGGATGGTGTGTCGCAAGACGTGAAAATACCTGTTTTTGATATTTGTCTTAAAAGCTCCGCTTGCAAAAGAGAAGCGTAAAAGATAGAATGATCTGTGGAAGGAGAGGAGATGCCATGCTGATAAGAGAATACGCGGAAAAATACAGTGATTATATCATAGAAATGCGCCGGAAGTTTCACCGCTGTCCGGAGCTGTGTTTTCAGGAAAAGCGTACCTGTGAGATGATCTGCAAAGAGTTGCAGGCGATGGAGCTCATGCCGCAGGTGCTCTGCGGGACAGGCGTCGTCGTCGACATCGGTGATCGCGCGCGCAGCGGAAGGACGGTCGCCATCCGTGCGGATATCGACGCGCTGATGGTGAAAGAGGAGACCGGAGCGGACTATGCCTCGGAGAACGAGGGTTATATGCACGCCTGCGGCCACGATGCGCACATTGCAATGAACCTTGGCTGCGCAAAGATTCTGCGTGACATTCAGGATCAGCTGAACGGAAGCGTGCGGCTGATTTTTCAGCCCGCGGAGGAATTTGCGAGAGGCGCATCTGCGATGATTGAGGCGGGCGCGTTAAAAGACGTGGACACCATCTATGGGACGCATGTCTGGGGGGATATTCCGGCTGGAAAATTTTCTGCGGAGGCAGGCGCCCGGATGGCTTCTGCGGATTTCTTTACGATCACAGTGCGGGGAAAAGCGACGCATGGCGCCCTGCCGCACAATGGCGTCGATCCGATCACAGCAGCCGCGGCTATTATTCAGAATCTTCAGGTTGTATTTCACAGGGAAATCATCGCGACGGAACCGGCTGTCATCAGTCTCTGCCAGATTCATGGCGGGGACGCGGACAACGCGATTCCTGACAAGGTCACGATCGGAGGCACGACACGAACCTATTCCCGCGAGGTGCGTGAATCATTTCCTATTATTATGGAACGGGTGATCCATGATACGGCGGCTGCCTTCCGGGCGGAGGTAGAGCTCGATTATCGCTGGGGCTCCTCCGCAGTGATAAATGACGCAGAGTGTTCCGAACGCGCGATTCGGGCTATCACAGCGAACTACGGGGAGCAGGCCGTGACTCGTTTTGAACATGTCATGAGTGGAGAGGACTATTCTGAATATCAGGAAGTGGTTCCGGGTGTGTTTGTCTTTCTTGGCATCCGAAATGAAGAGACAGGCGCGGCCTGGCCGAACCACAGCAGCCACTTTGCGGTGGACGAGCATGTACTCGCGCGCGGTGCGGCTGCTGCGGTGCAGTATGCGGTCGATTTTCTGCAGGGTTAAAGACCGGGTTACTTCTGTTTATTGGCGGCCTGATACTCTGCCCAGAGTTCATCCGCTGCAGGCTTCCAGTTTTTGGCGTACTCGTCTGTCTTGCTGCAGAGCTGCTCGGCGCTTTCCGGATTCTGATAGTCCGTGCTGTCTGCGCCGCTCGCCTTTACCATCATGCGGAGCTTCGATGGATTCTCCAGCATCGGGCAGGGCTGGAACAGGTTCTCGTTGAAGGGCTGGTTGTCATGGTAGGCCATGAACAGCGGGTTCTTCAGCGCCTGCAGCAGCGGAACCTCGTGGATATTCGAGTCAGAGTAGTGAATGAAGGCGCAGGGCTCAACATCTCCTTTGGCGTTGATATGCAGGTAGAAGCGTCCACCGGCGATACAGCCTCCCACGTGCGGGCCGGCGTTCTGGAAGTCGATGGTGAAGATGGACTTTGTCTTGCGGTACTCGCGGATGCGGTTGCAGACGGTGAGTCTCTGTTCCGGCGTTGGCAGCAGATCGGGCACAGCGTCAGCTCCGACCGGCATATAGTGGAAGAACCAGACAAAGAGCGCGCCGCTGTCGATGATGTAGTCCATGAACTCCTCGCTTGTCACCACATCGTAATTGGCACTGGTGTAGCAGATAGAGAGTCCGAAGGGCAGCCTGTTCTTCTTCAGCAGCTCCATCGCGTGGTGTACTTTCTGATAGGTGCCCTTGCCGCGTCGTGAATCGTTGGCCTCTTCAAAGCCCTCAAGTGAGATGGCGGGGATGAAGTTTTTGACCCGCAGCAGCTCCTGGCAGAAATCTTCGTCAATCAGGGTTCCGTTCGTGAAGGAGACGAACTCACAGTCCGGATGCATTTCACAGACTTTCATCAGGTCCTTCTTGCGGACCAGCGGTTCGCCGCCCGTGTAGAGATACATGTAGGTGCCGAGCTCATTTCCCTGTTTAATAATAGAATCCAGATCCTCTACCGACAGGTTCAGTCGGTTGCCGTACTCCGCGGCCCAACATCCCGTGCAATGAAGATTGCAGGCGGAGGTCGGATCGACGAGCATGGCCCACGGAACATTGCAGTTCTCTCGCTTCGCGGTTTCCTGCTGCGTCGACGTACCGCTTAAGGTCGCGTTGATCAGAAAGTTCTGGAAAGCAGCCTTGCGGACATCGGGATCCAGATCGTAGAGTTTCAGGATCAGCTGGTACCAGTTGCCCTTTTCGTCGATTGCCGTGCGGATTGCACGACGCGCTTCTTTGTAATAATCATCCGGGCAGAGACGATCCACCCAGGCCATCAGTTTCGGGATATTTTCTTCCGGATTTCCCTCCAGATACTTATATACCTGATTCAGGGCAAAAGACTGTAAAGATTCTTTGAATGTTTTGCTCATTGCCATTCCTCCTTCGTACCCGTCTCCGGGCTTATCACCGAATATTATAAAAGGAAAGAACCCTGATCGTAACGGGACAAATTTTAAGAAGCGTCAAAAAAAGGGACATTGATAAAAAAATGT
>JAJPZP010000177.1 GCA_021204285.1 Lachnospiraceae bacterium
ATCATATGTATGGTTTTTTGTCGCACGGGATCACGGCGGATGCGATGGTGACGGAGTTTGAGAGCTTCCTCGACGATTTCTGGTGGCCTTATGTGGAAAACCGGCTGGACCACGCGCTGGTTGAGGCGACGACGAGATGGGCCTGTGTGGAGATGATCGAGAGCGGCGTCACCTCGTTTGTGGACATTCTGGAGGGCCCGAATTCGATACCGGGTGCGCTGGAGGTGGAGCGCCGCGTCGTTGAGGAGGCGGGACTCAGGGGCTTTCTCTCCTTTGAGGCCTGCGAGCGTATGAGTCCGGAGAACGGGCAGCTTGGCCTTGCGGAAAATATTTCTTTTGTGGACAGGCACAACCGGGAGGGAGAGCTGGTGCAGGGTATGAACAGTATCCACACGCTCTTTACCTGTTCCAAAGATTTTGTAAAGCAGGCGAAGCGGCTCTCGGACGAGCATCACTGCATGACGCATATGCACCTGAGCGAGAGTGTTTTTGAGCCGGACTGGTGCCGGGAGCGATATGGGAAGACGCCGGTAGAGATTTACGATGCGCTTGGCTATCTGGATGAGCATATCCTGGCCTCGCAGGTGGTACAGGTGACAGACGCCGAGCTCGATATTCTCGCGAAGCGGGGTGTGAAGGCGGTCTCGATGCCGGTCTCCAACTGCGAAGTCGGTGGCGGTTTCGCACCGCTTACAAAGATGCTGGAGCGGGGCATGACGGTCGGACTGGGGACGGACGGTTATGTCAATAACTTTTTCGAGGTCATGCGCGGAGCCTTCCTCATGCACAAGGCAAACCAGCAGGATCCGCAGGTGATGCCGGCCAGAACCGTGTATGAGATGGCGACCTCCATGGGCGCGCGGGCCGTTGGCCTTGCGGATGCCGGGGAGCTGAAGGAGGGGAGCCTTGCAGATGTGATAACGGTGAGCCTTGATCAGCCTACGCCGGTCAATGAGTACAACGTCTACGATCAGCTCGTTCTGTTCACGAATCCGCAGCAGGTGCGGAATGTGTATGTGAACGGGCGCTGTCTTAAGGAGGACGGCAGGCTTACGACGATTGATAGGGAAGCAGCGAGAGAGAGCCTGCGAAACAGTACGGCAGAGTTCTGGAACGTAGGAGGTAAGAAATGACAAAACCGGTGGATAAAGAGTCCTATCATGAACTCAGGCGCTCCAAGCCGCGGATTGACGGGACGGAGAAGGTCACAGGCAGAGCCCTGTATGCCGGCGATATGTATAAGGAGGGAATGCTCTATGCGGGTGTCCTGCGCAGCCCCTATTCGAGTGCGCGCGTGACGCGCATCGACGCAGAGCGGGCGAGAGCGATTGAGGGCGTAGAGGCAGTCGTTACGTTTCAGGATCTGAAGAAGACGAAGAGCTGGGCCGGCTATATGTATCTGACGGATCACATCCGTTATGTGGGCGACTGCGTTGCGATGGTTGCAGCACAGAGCAAGGCGCTCGTGGATGAAGCGCTGGAGGCCATCGAGGTGGAGTACGAGGAGCTGCCGGGCGTGTACACGATCGAGGAAGCGCTTGCGGAGGGCGCGCCCCTGGTACATGAGGAATACAAAAATAATATTTTTACAGATTCCTATTATCCGATCCGCAAGGGTGACGTGGAGAAAGGCTTTGCGCAGGCGGAAGTGATCATCGAGCGGGAGTACCAGACGCAGTATATCGAGCACTCCTATATTGAGCCGGAGGCCGCGCTCGCCTACCCGGATCCGAATAATGGCATCATGACGGTTTACGCCTCGGCGCAGAATCCATTCTTCACGAGAAGGTACATTGCGGATATCCTTGATGTGCCGCTCAATAAGGTGCATCTCGTGCAGGCGATCCTCGGCGGTTCTTTTGGCGGAAAGGAGGAAGGTGCGGGGCTTGTCGCGGCCCGGGCGGCCTATCTTTCTTATATCACGGACAAGCCGGTGAAACTGGTATTTTCGCGGGAGGACTCCTTCCTGGAGAGTGCCAAGCGCCATCCCTTCCGTCTGCGTTATAAGATTGGCGCGATGAAGAACGGAAAGATCGTGGCCTTTGAGGGAGAGCAGGTGGACAACTGCGGCGCCTACAATAACCAGACGCAGTTCATGAACTCCCGGGCGAGCATCCACTCTTCGGGACCTTATGAAATCGAAAATATTAAGACGGACACCTATGGCGTCTTCACGAACAACATCCACTCAGGCGCCATGCGCGGCTACAGTTCGCCCTCTCTGATTTTCGGTCAGGAGCAGCTGATTGAGGAACTGGCAGAAACGCTCGGAATCGACGAGGTGGAGCTGCGGAGAATTAACTGTCTGAAGGAAGGTTCTCTCACGACGACCGGTGTTCCGGTACACCATGTCATGCTGCAGGAGATTATGGACAACACGGTTGCTGAGACGGACTATGTACGCAAGCATGCGCTTTATAAGAAGCAGACAGATCCTTACAGGAGAAAGGGCATCGGCATGATCATCTGCTACCGCGGCTGCGGCCTGGGTGCGGAGTCTCCTGACGCCTCGGGCTGTATGATGATCGCGAATGAGGACGGGAGCGTCAGCATCGCCTCCGGTCTCGCGGAGAACGGACAGGGACTCAAGACCGCCTATGCACAGATCGCGGCCGAGGCGCTCGGCGTGCATTATGAGGATGTACAGTTCCCGCAGCTTGATACCTTTGCGATCGCGGACAGCGGCATGACCGTCGCCTCGCGCGGCACGGTCATGGGCGCGCAGTCTGTGCGCAAGGCCGGGGAGAAATTAAAACAGATTATGATCCGCAACGCGATCACCCTGCACTCGCTGCCGGTCGAGGAGGCGGGACTTTCCTGGGATGATATCCATGAGGAGGACATTGAGCTCTGCGACGCGCGTTTTTATCTGAAGAAACATCCGGAGGTATCTGTGGAGTTCAAAGCGGTGACCGGCGCGGCGGTCTGGGCGGGCGTCCAGATGGCTGCCTACGAGTGGTATATGCCTCCGGCACTTCATCAGGATCACGATACCGGACAGGGCACGACCTTCCCGGACTTCGGCTACGCCTGCATCGTTGCGGAGGTCGAGGTGGACATGCGGACCGGCTACGTGGATGTGCAGAAAGTGACGTCGAGTCATGACGTGGGCGTCGCGATCAATCCGGCGCTGGTGAAAGGGCAGATCTACGGCGGCATCGTGATGGGGCAGGGGTATGGCGTTATGGAGGATGTAGCACCCAGTCATGGCAGGGTGAAAAACCGCAATTTTAACAGCTATATTATTCCGACCTCGATGGACGCTCCGGAGATGAAGATTAATATCTATGAGTCCGGTGATCCGGCGGGTACCTACGGCGCGAAGAGCATCGGCGAGCCGGCGACCGAGGGGATCACTGCCGCTATCGCGAACGCGGTCTATAACGCGACCGGCAGGAGGATCTGGGAGAATCCCTGCGATCTGGAGTCGGTACTGCTTGGCAAGAAGCTGAGAAAATAGGAGGGACGACGGATGTTTCAATATCAGTATTACCGGGCGATGACGCTCGATGAGGTTTCAGAGACGCTCCTTCAGTACGGCGGAAAGGCGGGCATCCTGGCGGGCGGTACCGATATCATGGTGCAGATTCATGAGAAGTCTGCCAGATGAAAGAATATGGAATGTCTGCTCGATATTTCCTATCTGGAGAAGGAGCTTCGCTATGTGCGCGAGGTGGGCGACGAGATCCATATCGGGGCACTCAGCACGCACACCGATCTGGAGTGTTCGGATATCATAAAAACATATATACCCTTTCTGGGAATTGCCTGCTCACTGGTCGGCTCGCCGCAGGTGCGCAACCGCGGCACGATCGGAGGCAGTATCTGCAACGCTTCCCCGGCAGCCGATCCGCTGACGCCTCTCATTGCGCTGGACGCTGAGGTTGTCATCTATGGTCCGGAAGGGGAAAGGAAGACGGGGCTCCGGCAGTTTTATCTCGGAAAGGAAAAGGTAGATCTTGGAGCCGGGGAATTTGTGCGTGAGTTTGTCGTGAAAAAGCTCCGGCCAGACGTGCGGACTGCCTTTGCGAAGCTGGGGCGGAGAAAGGCGCTTGCGATCTCGAGGCTGAACGCGGCGGTGGCGCTCGGCTTCGATGAAGACGGCCGGATTGATTTCGCGCGGATTTCGCCGGGCTGTATTTTCACCATACCGGACCGGCTGAACGCAGCGGAGGACATCCTGATCGGAAAATGTCCGTCCCGTGAACTGTTCCACGAGGCGGGAGAGGCGGTATCTGCGGTGATGATCGAGAGGACCGGCGTCCGCTGGTCCACAGAGTACAAAAAGCCTGCGGTGGAAGGGATCGTTGAAGAAGCCCTTCTTATGGCAACGGGAATGGACGGTGAGGACGCA
>JAJPZP010000195.1:0-3961 GCA_021204285.1 Lachnospiraceae bacterium
TATCACGCGCGCCGCGCGAGCCTTTACTATCAGGTCTGTTTTCCGGAGGCGCGGATTCTCGTCTGCCCTGTTGTGACGAAAGGGATCAGCCGCGAAAACTGGTATCAGGACGAGGCTTCTACGGAGCTGGTCCTTAAGGAAGTGGAACACTGCGGCACGCAGTTTGGGGAAATTTTCCGGGAATATCGGGAGATACAGGGAAATTGCAAGGATGAGCAAAAGGATATTTACAGTTGAAGGTAAAATCCTTTATAATAAAAACAACTATTTTCTTAAAGGAGAGGGAAAGCAATGAAGGTTGTAGTAGCGATTGACTCCCTGAAGGGAAGCCTGAGTTCCATGGAGGCAGGCCGTGCGATTGAGCGGGGAGTACGGAAGGTGCTCCCGGATGCGGAACTGCTTGTAAAGCCGGTAGCGGACGGAGGAGAAGGCACGACGGAGGCCTTTGTCGAGGGAATGGGTGGAGAGCCGGTTCAGACGAAGGTGCATGGGCCCCTTGAGACACCGGTGATGGCGGAGTATGGATTACTCCCGGATTCCGGCACGGCGATTATGGAGATGGCGGCTGCTGCCGGTATTATCCTGATCGGCAAGGACAAGCGGCCGCTCGACGCGACGACCTATGGCGTTGGTGAGATGATTCGCGACGCGATTGGGCGCGGCTGCCGGGAATTTATCATCGGCATCGGCGGCAGTGCGACAAACGACGGCGGCATCGGCATGCTGACGGCGCTGGGATATGAATTCCTCGACGAGAAGGGAGAGCCTGCAGGAATCAGCGCCTCCGCGCTCGGCAAGGTTGCGCAGATTCGCATGGACAAGGTGATGCCGGAGTTGAAGGACTGTCATTTCCGTGTGGCCTGCGATGTGAACAATCCGCTCTGTGGGGAGACCGGAGCTACTTATATTTTCGGACCCCAGAAGGGTGTTACGGATGATATGAAAGAAGCCCTGGATCAGGATATGGCTTCCTTTGCAAAGGTTGCTGCAGCGGCGACGGGCAAAGACTGTGCGCTCACAGCAGGTGCCGGCGCGGCGGGAGGGCTCGGTTTTGCGTTCCTGACTTTCCTGAATACGGAGTTGCAGCCCGGTATCGAGCTTGTCATGGATGCGGTGGAGATGGACCGGGCGCTTGAAGGCGCGGATCTGGTATTTACCGGTGAGGGCCGGCTTGACCAGCAGACCGCGATGGGCAAGGTTCCGGTGGGTATTGCCGGAATGGCGAAAAAACACGGCGCGAAGGTAGTGGCGCTGGCCGGTTCGATCGCGCCCGGCGCGGAAGCCTGTAATGAAAATGGCATTGACGCCTTCTTCCCGATCCTGCGCGGGGTGTGCACACTTGACGAGGCGATGGATTCCGTGACTGCCGCAAAGAATATGGAAAATACGGCTGAGCAGGTGACGCGTCTCGTGAAGGCATTTTTCTGAACTGTGACAATATTGTAACAATGGCTTGAAAAATTCGGGAATTATGATAGTATAAACTTATGTACACGCGGCCGTGAAGCTTTGCGAGGGCCGCGGAGATTTCAGAAAAGGAGAGAACCATGCAGACTTTAGAACTGAAAAAGATCGCAAATGCTTTCCGCTTTGGGATTGTGACCAGCGTACATAGCGCTAAGGCAGGACATCCCGGCGGATCTTTGTCTGCGGCAGACATCTTCACGTACCTCTATTTTGAGGAAATGAACATTGACCCGAAGAATCCGAAGGATCCGGACAGGGATCGCTTTGTGTTGTCCAAGGGACACACTGCGCCGGGTTATTACAGCGTGATGGCACAGAGAGGATATCTCCCGGTAGAGGAGCTGTTGACGCTCCGTCATGTGGGCAGCCGCCTGCAGGGGCATCCCTGCATGCAGGATCTTCCGGGTATTGATATGTCGTCAGGTTCCCTGGGACAGGGCATCTCCGCAGCGGTTGGTATGGCGATTGCGGGTAAAATGAATAACAAATCTTATCGGGTTTATACGCTGCTCGGCGATGGCGAGCTGCAGGAGGGGCAGGTCTGGGAGGCCTCCATGCTGGCGGCTCACAGAAAGCTGGACAACCTCGTAGTGATCGTGGACAATAACGGTCTCCAGATTGATGGAAACATCGCGGATGTCAATTCTCCTTATCCGATTGACAAAAAATTCGAGGCGTTCAACTTCCATGTGATCAATGTGGCGGATGGCAATGATATGGATCAGCTCCGCGCTGCATTCGAGGAAGCGCGCACGGTGAAGGGACAGCCGACGGCGATCATCGCGAAGACGGTCAAGGGAAAGGGAGTGTCCTTTATGGAGAATCAGGCGTCCTGGCATGGGGCGGCGCCGAATGATGAGCAGTATGCAGTGGCAATGGCAGATTTGGAGAAAGTGGGTGAAGCGTTATGTCAGAAGTAAAGAAGATCGCAACGAGAGAGAGTTACGGTAACGCTCTGGCAGAGCTGGGCGCGGAGAATCCGGACATTGTGGTGCTGGATGCGGACCTCGCGGGAGCGACAAAGACCGGCATTTTCAAGAAGGCATTTCCGGATCGGCATATTGACTGCGGTATCGCGGAAGGAAATATGATGAGCGTAGCGGCCGGACTTTCGACTGCGGGTAAGATTCCGTTTGCGTCTACTTTCGCTATGTTCGCGGCCGGCAGAGCCTTTGAACAGGTGCGTAATTCCATTGGCTATCCGCATATGAATGTGAAGATTGGCGCGACCCACGCGGGCATTTCCGTTGGTGAGGACGGCGCAACCCATCAGTGTAATGAAGACGTCGCTCTGATGCGCACGATTCCGGGCATGACGATCATTGTCCCGGCCGATGACGTGGAAGCCAGGGCTGCGGTGAAGGCTGCTGCAGAGTATGTGGGGCCGGTCTATCTGCGCTTTGGACGTCTCGCGGTTCCGGTTATCAATGATAATGCGGATTATAAGTTCGAGATCGGCAAGGGCATTACGCTGCGCGAAGGCACGGATGTGACGATTATCGCGAGCGGCCTGGAAGTCAGCGAAAGCCTGGAGGCTGCGAAGCTTCTTGAGGCGGACGGCATCTCTGCGGAAGTGATCAATATTCATACGATCAAGCCGCTGGATGTAGAGCTGGTTGTCGCATCCGCTAAGAAGACCGGTAAGGTCGTGACGGTCGAGGAGCACTCGATTATCGGCGGTCTCGGCGGAGCGGTGGCGGAAGCTCTCTCGGAGAACGCGCCGACGAAGATGCTGCGCATCGGTGTCGAGGACCGTTTTGGAGAGTCCGGCCCGGCGAAAGTTCTGCTCGAGAAGTTCGGTCTGGACGGAAAAGGCATTTACGGAAAGATCAAAGCCTGGATGAAATCCTGTATTCCTGCCAGGGCCTTTTATATAAGGATCAGATCACAAAATCTTCTTCATTCATAAATTGCTTCCAGGTGTCAAGCGACTGCTGGAGTGCGTCTTCGACAGCCTTAAAATCTTTTTTTTTCAGCGCGTCCACGATGATCTGATGATCCCGGAAAGAAAAATTTTCCCCGGTGGAGGTCTGCCGATGCGCCGTCTGATACATGTAAGGTTTCAGATAATCCATAATAAAACTGTAGATCGTATGAAATACGGCATTACCGCAGTGTTCCGATAACAGGAGATGAAAATTCTGATCGTGTGTTACGATCTCTTTGGTGGTGGCGTTCTGCTCCAGCAGTTTTTTCTGCTGCGCGACATTTGTCTCCAGTTCTTCGAGAAGTCTGTCAATGTGATCTTTATCTGCATCTGTAAAGATGCGTTCCAGAATATTTCGTTCCATTGCATAGCGGAAATCGACGATCTCCCGCAGGGAGGGCCGGGCAATCAACAGGGCGAAGATCAGCTGATTAAAGCTTTTCTTTGATATCGTTTCGTTGATATAGGTACCGTCGCCGGGACGGATGGAAATTACGCCGAGTATTTCCAGAGACTTCATGGCCTGACGGACAGAGCCCCGGCTGATCCCCATCCTCTCCACCAGCT
>JAJPZP010000195.1:3971-4345 GCA_021204285.1 Lachnospiraceae bacterium
ATGGGAGACGGTCACCCGGCTGCAGTTCATTATTGATCAGTCCCTGTTTGATCTGGTCGATTACATAATTCGGAGCGGATACGCGTTTTGCCTGTTTTGTGTTCCAGATGGTGTTGGACATGGGTTAAACTCCTTTTACATTTCCAGAATATTGTAACAAAAAAAAGGATAAACATCAAATGTTTAATGGGATTTCAGCAGCCTGCATAAAGTTCGTGCTCAAAAATTGTGCATGATGCTCAAAAAAAGTCGAATTTGACAGATGATCTTGACAAATCGGACAGGAGAGGGTAAAATGCAGACATTGAACGTTTGATGTTAAGAAGGCGACGGCTCCCCCAAAACCAGGAACGGTCAGATGCGGCAATTCAGAT
>JAJPZP010000117.1:0-428 GCA_021204285.1 Lachnospiraceae bacterium
TATCAGAGGCTTTTTGCTGGGTTTCTTTACTTCCTTCATATATTTGCATCCTCATTTTTCTTATTTTTTAAGCTTCATTTATTTTTACAGGATGCTTATAAATTAAGCGTAAACTTTTTATGCCGCCCTTTCTTTTTTGAAATGGCTGCGTTATAATAAGGAAAATCACGGGAGGAAATTTTTCATGAAAAAATACGATGTTGTTGCTATTGGCGAGCTGCTGATCGATTTCACGCAGAACGGACTGAGCGCACAGGGAAACGGGCTCTTCGAGGCCAATCCGGGCGGCGCGCCCTGCAATGTCCTCGCCATGCTGAATCGCCTGGGAAAAAGGACTTCTTTTATCGGAAAAGTCGGCAGCGACGAGTTCGGCCGCATCCTGAAACGTTCGCTCACCGAGCTGCACATCGGCACGGAAAATCTGCTGA
>JAJPZP010000117.1:438-4281 GCA_021204285.1 Lachnospiraceae bacterium
CGTACATACCTTCGCGGACGGCGACCGCGATTTTTCCTTCTACCGCAATCCGGGCGCGGACATGATGCTGCGGGAAGACGAGCTTGACCTCGATCTGATCGCAGACACGCGCCTGTTCCACTTTGGCACGATTTCCATGACGCACGACGGCGTGCGCGCCGCCACGAAGAAGGCGATCGCTACCGCGAAATCCGCCGGTGCACTCGTCAGTTTTGATCCGAATATCCGCGAACCGCTCTGGAAATCACTGGACGAAGCGAGGGAGCAGGTGCGCTATGGGCTTGGTCAGTGCGACGTTCTGAAGATCTCGGACAATGAGATCCAGTGGTACACCGGCGAGGAGGACTTTACGGCGGGAGTTAAAAAAATCCGCTCCGAGTTTCCGATCCCGCTGATTCTCGTCTCGATGGGCAGAGACGGCAGCCGCGCCTACTACGGCGATAGCTTTGTCGAAGCAGCCCCCTTCCTGCAGGAGAATACCATCGAGACCACCGGCGCCGGGGACACCTTCTGCGCCTGCGTGCTGAACTACGTGCTCGACCACGGACTGAAAAATCTGACGGAGGCGCAGCTGAAGGAGATGCTCGTCTTCGCGAACGCCGCTGCGTCTCTCATCACAACGCGCAAGGGAGCGCTGCGGGTGATGCCGACGGTGGAGGAAGTGAAAACATTTCTTAATGCTAATTGATGTCAAATCACAATTCAGGTGATAAGATTACAGGCAGATAAGTCCGCTGATACGGACACCACAAAACATAAGAACAATCCAGAAAAGGAGAAAACGATCATGGATTTTATGGACAAGGTAAACAGATTCGCAAAGACCGCCGCGGAAAAGACTTCGGACTTCGCTGACGATACCCGTCTGAAGGCGCAGATCGCGAATGACGAGAAGTCAATCAAGGAGCTGGAGATCAAACTCGGCGCTTATTATTTTGAGAAATTCGCCGCCGGGGAAGAAGTCGACGAGGCCGTTCGCGAGGTCTGCACCGCAATCCTCGTGCATAAGGCAAATATCGAGGAGAAGAAGACTGCGCTGAATGTGAAGAAGACCTCCTCCAATGCCGGAGAAACAGACGATCCCTTCGAACTGTAATCATGCATCGTGGCCTCCGGCCGCAGCCGGGCAATGAGCTGTTTTGCAGTAAAAGTATCTGCCTATGATAATGTCTACAATGGCTTTGCCCTGTGGATGTAAACATATGTGATTCGCACGTTCACATACACAGGGCATGATTTTTTATTTTCTGACAAGGGGCATCTTTTTCGGCAATCATGAGATCCCCTTTCCAAACCAGATAGACTGGAATGGAAATTTGAAAAGTGACCTATTGATTCCATGTAAGCATAACCTTGAAAAGATCCCCGTCTGTCTCGACCTTGAACTCCCCACCCTGCAGTTCAGTGAAGCTCTGCGCGATCGCAAGCCCCAGTCCGCTGCCCTCGGTACCCCGCGAGAGGTCGCCGCGCGTGAAGCGCTCCGTGATCTCCTCCGGCGTGAAATTCATCTCCACCGCCGACATATTTTTAAAGCTGACCGTCACTTTTCCTTCCCGTTCCTGAAGCTCGATATAGGCGCGGGACTGCGGCATCGCGTATTTCAGAATGTTCTGCAGCAGATTGTCAATGATCCGGTAGCTCCTCTGCGGGTCAAGCCGCAGCACACACTTCTCCTCCGGCAGATTCCAGCGGAAATCAACGGGGCTTTCCCTGATCTTATCCTCATTCTCCAGATGCACCTGCTTGATCAGGTTTACAAGATCGACCTCGTCGTAGTTCATCACCACGTCCCCGGTCGCCGCACGGCTCACTTCAAAGAGATCCTCGATCAGAACCTTGAGCCGCTGTGATTTCTGCTCGAGCGTCGCCACATAGCTCCTGCGTTCCTCCTCCGTCAGATCCTCCTTTTTCAGAAGATCCACATAGGTGATGATTGCGGTCAGCGGCGTCTTGAGATCGTGCGAGACGTTCGTGATCAGTTCCGCCTTGGTATTGCGGCTTCGCACCTCCTCGCGCACGGCCTTCTGAAAACCGTCCTGGATTCTGCCAAGCTCGGCGCGCACCGGCTCGAAGACGCCCATCTCCTCAGCGAGCGTCTCGTCCGCCCGCCCCTCGGCAATCGAGTTCGCGGCCCGGAGCAGCTTCTCATAATCGGAGAGCACACCCGCCCATTTCCGTTTTGCCAACACATACAGCAGAGTCGAATAGAGCAGAATCCAGAGGATTCCGGAGAAAAGCATGGCCGCGGGTGACCGTCTCCAGCCGAAAATCAGAATAATCAGCAGCCAGACGCCGCCAAACAACAACGCAAGCAGCGCATTTGCCATAATCAGCCTTCCCAGTGCCTTTTCCTTCTTCTCGTCCAGCCGTACTTCCGTCGCCCAGTTCCAGAGCTTCAGCCATTTCTTTTTGATCCAGCGGCAGACACCGATACAGAGCGTCCGCTCCTTCAGTGTGCGGATTGGATGCGTCAGGTAAGGCAGCATCGACGCGCCCATCCAGTACCAGCCGAGCGCAAAGAGACTCCACAGAATCCAGAGCAGTCCCGTCGCGGCCTGCGGCGCGGCGTTCCCGAAGCCCATACGGCTCAGATCGTCAACGAGTCCTCCTGAAAGCGAGTGCCAGACGAAAACATCTACCTTCGCCAGAACAAAAGTCGCACTGATGCCGCAAAAGGCAAGGAAGAGGCTCAGCTCCGACGGCAGCCGGAAGAACAGCACTTCCCGCAGCCGCAGCGCCGGGATATTCTGCAGAAGCAGCGCGAACGCCAGCATCACAAGCAGGATTCCCATCATCGCGATCGTATAACCGCTCTGCCGGTATGCGGAGAGCTGTGTGTAATAATCCGATACATAGGCGCTCTGCGACGCGCCGGTATAAACGCCGAACACAAAGGTCGCGTTCTGTATCTTCGGAAGCGGCACTTCCTGCAACAGCTCCGCCGTCGAGGCGTCCGACGATTCAATTGTTATCTCGCCGGAAGCTGACGGGCTATCTGTGGCAACTCCATAATCCGAATCAGCACTGTCACCCTCGATGGCGACTTCCTGATCGGATGCTTCTGCATCCGTCTCTTCCAAAACCTCCTCCGTAGTCGTTTCCGCCCCGGATTTCATACTGCCCGTCCCGTTGGACTCCGCCATTCCATTATTCTCAAGAAGCACCGACATGGACGCATTCGTAAGGTAACCAAGCCCTTCCGTGTCCTCGAAGAGCATTCCCCGGCTGCTGATGATACTCGGCACGCCCCGGCTGTCATAGCTGATCACGACGACCGCGCCGTAATCCTCCGCCTCGTAGCCGGAGATTTCCGCGCTCAGTCCACCACTTCCATAGCTCTTCTCCGTATTCACCGCATAGCCATACCAGCCGTTCAGCCCCTGCATGTTCACATACTGGTTCTGCAGATTGGCCATCAGTTGATTCGCCTCATTTGTCAGCCGCTCCCGCTCCGCGACCGTGAGCCCATCCGCATCGTAGTTCTGCGTAAACCAGGCGAAAGCGTCTGTGTCCGGCGTGATCTCATAGTCCAGATAGCAGATCGACGAGAGCAGATAGCGCGCGTACTCCTCATCCACCTCGAGCACGATCTCCTCCGCACTCGTCTCATCCACCGCCTCCTCTTCCAGTCCTTCCGCGATCCGTCTTGCCGCCTGCTCTCGGAAAAAGGGATAAAGATTGCACATGACAACGCCCGCGAGCATCGACAGGGCAAGCACGAGCAGGATTCCTGCAGCCTTACTGTTTTTCCATTTTGTAGCCAACTCCCCACACCACCTTCAGATATTTTGGATTTCTCGGATCGATCTCGATTTTCTCGCGGATATTTCTCACGTGTACCAT
>JAJPZP010000186.1:0-2110 GCA_021204285.1 Lachnospiraceae bacterium
GTATAAGAGCGATTATGATGACCTTTGGTGAGCTTTCCCGCGCCGGGTCATCTTTTTTAAATTTGTGCTTGCAATTTTTGCCAGACATGTTATAATAACATTCGTGAGCCGCAAGGGCGAGCCAAAAAGGAAGCATAGCTCAGCTGGGATGAGCGTTCGCCTCACACGCGAAAGGTCATGGGTTCGAGCCCCATTGCTTCCATTTGAAAAGTCTATATTCGTATCATGGGGCATTAGTGCAGTTGGGAGCGCGCTACATTCGCATTGTAGAGGTCACGGGTTCGAATCCCGTATGCTCCATCCTGTAGAGCCCGAAGATCCGGGCTCTATTTTTATTCATAAAAACAGTGAAAGGTTTTGAATACAGCGTGAGAGATTATGAAAGTGAGGAACGCTTAAGACAACAGCAGAGAGCAAGACGCAGAAGAGAACTTCAGAAGCGGCGGAGAAGGCAGAAAAGGATCCTCGCTGGCTGCCTGCTGCTCCTTCTTATTCTCCTGATCGGTATGATTCTTTTCCTTGTTGGCGGTCATATCGGAGCCGCTTCAGAAAACGGGGAGCTTAAGGAAAGCGAACTGGAGGAGCTGGAGAGCAACGTGGAAACGGATTCCACGGCGCAGCAGGACATTGGCGAAACGCAGGAGACGGAGGAAGAGCAGGAAGCAGAAGAAGAGCCGGAGGAGGAAGCAGTTGAAACCGTCGTTTACAGTGCGGAGGAAACCGCATCTACGGTCTCGATCACGAGTGATTCTGTCATCAGCAGTTACGCGATTCTGATCGATGTCGACAAGGGTACGGTCGTGGCAACAAAAGATGCCTACACCCGGGTCAGTCCGGCGTCTATGACGAAGATTCTGACGGTGCTGACGGCGGCGGATTATATCACCGATCTCGACGATACCTTTACGATCACGATCGACATCACCGATCTCGCTTATTCAAACGACTGCAGTGCGGTTGGTTTTGACGAGGGGGAGACGGTGACGGTGCGCGACCTTTTATATGGAACGGTACTTCCCTCCGGCGGCGACGCGGCTGCAGGGCTCGCTATCTACACGGCCGGTTCCATGGAGGCCTTTGTGGAGCTGATGAACCAGAAGGTGGAGGATCTTGGCCTCTCCGACAGCGCTCATTTTACCAACTGTGTCGGATTATATGATGAAGATCTCTACTGTACGGTCTATGACATGGCAATCATCCTGGAGGCGGCGATCAACAATGAACTTTGCAGGGATGCTTTGTCCGCTCATACCTATACGACCTCTTCCACGGAGCAGTACCCGGACGGTATCACGGTCTCGAACTGGTTCCTTCGTCGCATTGAAGACAAGGACACCGGTGGCGAGGTGGTCTGCGCGAAAACCGGTTTTGTCGATCAGTCCGGCAGTTGCGCGGCGAGCTATGAGATCACGGACGATAGAAAGCAGTACATTTGCGTGACAGCCAGCTCGACGAGTGCCTGGCGCTGTATCTACGATCATGTGGATATTTATCTGACCTATACGCAGTAAAAAAAGCAGTGTGGCACTTGTAATTTTCACGGATATCTGGTATGCTTGTCAAAGTTGGAAATCTTTTGTAAAGGAGAATAAAACGATGGATTATTTGCAGATTGAAAAGGTGATCGGAAGAGAGATCATGGACTCCAGAGGAAACCCGACCGTTGAGGCCGAGGTGATCCTTGCGGACGGAACGATTGGCAGGGGCGCGGCTCCGAGCGGTGCTTCGACCGGTGAGTTTGAGGCCCTCGAGCTTCGTGACGGCGACAAGAGCCGTTATCTCGGCAAGGGCGTTACGAAGGCGGTTGAGAACATCAACACCGTGATCAATGACGTGCTGGTCGGCATGGATGCTTCTGATACCTATGCGGTGGACAAGGCCATGATCGAGGCGGATGGCACGAAGGACAAGTCCAAACTCGGTGCGAACGCGATCCTCGCGGTTTCGATCGCAGCGGCGAGAGCGGCTTCGATTTCTCTTGACATCCCGCTTTACCGTTTCCTTGGCGGTTCCAATGCAAACCGTCTGCCGGTTCCGATGATGAACATCCTGAACGGCGGCGCACATGCGACGAACACCGTAGACACGCAGGAATTTATGATTATGCCGG
>JAJPZP010000186.1:2120-4277 GCA_021204285.1 Lachnospiraceae bacterium
TTTAAGGAGGCGCTGCGCTGGTGCGCAGAGGTCTTCCATGCGCTGGCTTCCATCCTGTAGTCCAGAGGACTTGCCACCTCTGTTGGCGACGAGGGCGGTTTTGCTCCGAACCTTTCGAGCGACGACGAGACCATCGAGACCATCCTTGAGGCGGTGAAGAAGGCCGGTTACGAGCCGGGCAAGGATTTCATGATCGCTATGGATGCCGCTTCCAGCGAGTGGAAGGGTGAGAAGAAGGGCGAGTACATCCTTCCGAAGGCCGGTACGCATTACACCTCCGATGAGCTGATTGCTCACTGGAAGAGCCTGGTTGAGAAGTATCCGATCATCTCCATCGAGGATGCTCTGGATGAGGAGGACTGGGAAGGCTGGCAGAAGCTCACGAAGGAGCTCGGCGGTAAGGTACAGCTTGTTGGCGACGACCTGTTCGTGACGAACACCGAGCGCCTGAAGAAGGGCATTGACCTTGGCTGCGGCAACTCTATCCTGATCAAGCTGAACCAGATCGGTTCCGTTTCCGAGACGCTCGAGGCGATCAAGATGGCGAACAAGGCCGGTTACACGGCAGTTACTTCCCATCGTTCCGGCGAGACCGAGGACACGACGATCGCAGACCTGGCGGTTGCACTCAACACCTGCCAGATCAAGACCGGTGCTCCGAGCAGAACCGAGCGTGTGGCGAAGTACAATCAGCTTCTCCGCATCGAGGAGCAGCTCGGCGCGAGCGCGGTATATCCGGGCATGAGCGCGTTCAACGTCAAGAGATAATCTTAATCTGAAATGCAAAGAGCTTCTGCGATCTATCTGTCGTGGGAGCTCTTTTTTTTCTGAATTCCCCGGCCTTGTCAGAAATTTCTTTCCATGGTAGAATGATACTTGCTCAGAAACGGTGAATCCGTTTCAGCCTGAGAGATTACATGAGAACAGGAAATCATTTATGCGAAAGCTTGCGTTATCGGACGAAATATTGATGAGCGTTGAGAAGCCAGCCCGCTACATCGGCGGCGAGGTAAACGCGGTCATGAAGGACAAGGAGCGGGTGGACATCCGCTTCGCGATGTGTTTCCCGGACGTGTACGAGATCGGGATGTCGCATCTTGGTATTCAGATTTTATATGACATGTTCAATCGCCGGGACGATATCTGGTGCGAACGGGTCTACTCGCCCTGGAATGATCTTGATAAACGGATGAGAGAAAAGCAGATCCCTCTCTTTGCACTTGAGTCGCAGGATCCGGTGAGGGATTTTGATTTTCTCGGCATCACGATCCAGTATGAGATGTGCTATACGAATATTCTGCAGATCCTTGATCTGTCAGGTATTCCGCTCAGCGCGGCGGAGCGCACGGATGAGCATCCCTTCGTGATCGGCGGTGGCCCCTGCACCTACAATCCGGAGCCGCTGGCGGAATTTTTTGATCTCTTCTATATCGGGGATGGGGAGACGATCTATTTTGATCTGATGGATAAGTATCTGGAGTGGAAGAGGAGCGGCGCAGCGAGGGAAGAGTTTCTGCGCATGGCGGCGCAGCTTCCCGGCATCTATGTGCCCTCGCTTTATGAGGTGAGCTACAACGAGGATGGCACGATCGCCGCGATGGAGCCGCTCTGCCCGGAGGCACCGCGCAAGGTACGAAAGGAACTTGTGCTCGATGTGACGGACACCTATTATCCGGAGAAGCCGGTCGTTCCTTTTATCCAGATCACACAGGACCGCGTGGTGCTGGAGATTCAGCGCGGCTGTATCCGCGGCTGCCGCTTCTGTCAGGCCGGTATGCTCTACCGCCCGACCAGGGAGCGTGAGATCGGAATGCTGAAACGTACCGCACACGCAATGCTGAAAAATACAGGTTATGACGAGATTTCCTTAAGCTCGCTCAGCACCAGCGACTATTCACACCTGGGCGAGCTGGTCAATTTCCTGATTGAGGAATTCGGGACGCGAGGTATTCGTATCTCATTGCCATCTCTGCGCATCGACGCCTTTTCGCTCGACGTCATGGGCCGGATCCAGGATGTGAAGAAGAGCAGTCTCACCTTCGCACCGGAGGCCGGTTCCCAGAGGATGCGCGATGTGATCAACAAGGGACTCACGGAGGAAGTGATCCTCTCCGGCGCCGGGCAGGCCTTCGATGGCGGCTGGAGCCGCGTGAAGCT
>JAJPZP010000251.1 GCA_021204285.1 Lachnospiraceae bacterium
ATCGTTGGACCAAGTGGATTCGGCATATGCCCAGGGCTCTCGCTGGTCGCTGGACTCCTGAATCCGGAGAGCGGTACAATTCTGATTCAGGGTCGACAAGCTTCTTCGTACCGGGGAAAAATCGGTTACATGCTGCAGAAGGATCATTTGTTTGAGTGGAGAACAATCTGGAAAAATGTAACGCTCGGACTGGAAATACAGAAGCGGATGTCGCAGGAGAACCTCGCGCGCGCGGAGCATATGATGAAAGATTATGGCCTGTGGGAATTTCGCGATGCCAGACCTTCGGAACTTTCCGGCGGTATGCGGCAGAGAGCTGCCCTGATCCGCACACTGGCTCCGGATCCCGGTCTTTTGCTGCTCGATGAGCCCTTCTCGGCGCTGGACTACCAGACCCGGCTGAATGTATGTGACGACGTTTGCCGTATCATCAAAAGGGAAAGTAAGACAGCCATTCTCGTGACCCATGATCTCTCCGAGGCGAGCAGCGCGGCGGACCGCATCCTGATTCTGGGCAGACGGCCGGCGAGCATCCGCCGTGAACTGCCACTTTCCTTCGCGGAACCGCAGCTTACACCGATGGAACGCAGGCAGGCGCCTGAATTCCGGGAATACTTCAATATGATATGGAAGGAGCTGAACGCTGATGAAAACCTTACCTGAGAATATCACGCTGCAGGAAGCCTATGTTCGGAAACATCACAGGCACCACCGACTTGTCTCGTTCTGCCGTTTTCTGTGCTTTTTTACATTTCTGTCTGTGTGGGAACTGTGCGCCGATCTCGATATCATCAACTCGTTCATTTTCAGCAGTCCCAGCCGCATCGCGCAGACCCTTCTGTTCATGTGGCAGGACGGCTCGCTGCTGCTGCACACCGGAGTGACACTCACGGAAATCCTGATCAGTTTTGTCCTTGTAGCCACAGTAAGTCTGATCACAGCAACGCTTCTGTGGTACTCGCGGACGTTCTCAGAAATTCTCGATCCCTGGCTTGTAATTCTGAACAGCCTTCCGAAATCCGCGCTTGCGCCGCTGCTCATTGTCTGGCTCGGCTCCGGTATGCGCACGATCGTCGTTGCGGGTATGTCGGTCGCGCTGTTCGGCAGCATCATCAGTGTCTATACGGCATTTCAGGAAACAGATGATGAGAAAATACGTCTCATACGCACACTTGGCGGAAACCAGGTGCAGGTGCTGTACTGCGTTGTCTTTCCGGAGAGCCTGCCGGCGATCATCAGTATTCTGAAGGTCAATATCGGGCTCTGTCTGGTCGGCGTCATCATCGGTGAATTTCTGTCCGCCAGACAAGGGCTCGGCTATCTCATTATCTACGCAAGCCAGGTCTTCAAATTAAACTACCTGATCGCTGCGCTGATCATTCTCTGCGTCATCGCCTTCGGGCTGTATCAGATCATCGCAAAACTGGAACATAAAGTGCGCAAAAGCCGACAGGCACAGCCCTGAGGCTCATGCTGTCGGCTTTCCCTCCGAAAACAGCTCATTCTACGCAGATCGCACCGCACGCAGGATTGCCTCGGCCATGACCTCCGCTGCGAATGTCCCGGCTACATTGATATCCGCCGGAATGTCCCCGATGGACGCCGCATAGATCGTATCTCCGTCCGCGAGCGTCCCGACCGGACGGATGCAGCGCGCATAGGCATTTCGCGTCATCGAGGCTATCTTTGTGAGCTCCGCCTTTGAGAATTTTCCGTTTGTGACAATCGCCCCGATCGTCGTATTGCCGGTGAAGAGATCTGTGCGCCGCGCCAGGCGGTACAGCTCCTCACAGGTATCAGCGAAGCCTTCGCCATTCGCAGCGCGCAACCCCGCAATCTTCTGTCCGCTCTCCGGGTCAAAAACATCTCCCAGTGCATTGAGCACGACGATAGCTGCGATTTTCAGCTCGCCCAGCGAGAACGCGCAGACGCCGAGGCCGGTCTTCGTCGCGCGATCCATCCCGCAGAGTTTGCCGACTGTCGCGCCGATTCCGGCACCGAGGCTGCCGCAGAGATCTGAGGACTTTGTGCCATGAACGTCGCTTCCCTCCCTGAGAAGATACTGCTCCGCATCCACGCAGGCCGCATAGCCCATCTTCGCATCCGGACGAACAGTTGCACTTCCGATACCGAGATCATAGATGCAGGACTGACAAACGAGCGGCACTTTCGCGAAGCCTGTGTCGTAGCCGATCCCGTGCTCCTCAAGATAGCGCATGGCGCCGTCCGAGGCGGCCAGCCCGTAGGCGGAACCCCCCGAGAAGACGATTGCGTCGATCGGATTGTCTGCCGTCACCGGAGAGGTAAGCGGCGTCTCGCGCGAGGCGGGGCCTCCACCGCTGATATCGACGCCGACAGTGGCTCCGCCGTCAAAAAGAAGGACGGTCACGCCGGTCTTCGCTTCCTCGTCCTGCGCGTTTCCGATGCGCAGACACTCCATCTTAGTAATTGAAATTTCTTTTATTAAATCTGCATTTCTCATCTTTGAACTCCTTATGAACATTAGAATCTTCTGACCGACATATATCTGTCCAATATATTGATGTCAAAACGTCATATAGCTGTGATTTAGCAGAAGATTGGAAGACGCGCGATAAACTTCAACTTTGTTTCAGCGCCAGTGCCAGCGTACGTGATACGACACCCGCAATCGCAAAGCAGACCACAGCCTCGATCAGGCCCTGTGCGCCGACAAAGGCAACGACGAAAGCCAACGGATTCGTTACGCCGAGTGTGCTTACAAAACCCTGAATATAGTCGGTATTGTAAAAGAAAAATACCAGGGACGACATATAGAGCAGCGTGTTGAGCAGCGGGCAGGCAAGACTTGCGATGAAGTAAGCCGGATTTTTCATGAATTTGCGCAGTGCCTTAAAGATCAGGCCGCAGAGCCATCCCTCGAGCACACGCGGCACGATACAGGTGAACGCAGTGCCGATGGGATTGATGCTCAGAAGCATCGTTCCAAAGGCACTCAGGCCAAAGCACTGGATCAGGCTCGTGATACCAAAGGCGAGACCGCAGATCGCACCGGCCTTCGGCCCCAGAATGATCGCACCGACTGCGACCGGCACGGTCAGGAAGGTGATCGAGAGCCCCGGCGTCTTCAGGTAGCCGAGCGGCGTAAAGGCCATGATAAAGATGATCGCGATCATCAGGGCAAGCTCCACCATAAATAGCGTTTTCGACGAGTTACTGTTCTTCATGTTTCTCTCCTTTTCCGGTGAAACGGCGCGATATGCGTCCCCTGTCTCCCGGCGTTTTATTTACCACAGCATATGGAAAGGAAAAGACTGCCCGTGGCAGAACATTTCATCCATTTGCAGTGGCGCATGGGGAAATATGTGAACGAACTCCCGACAGGTCGAACAAAGACATAAGAAAAATACAGCTTTCCTCAAAAGTTGCCGCCTTACTGGTCAGCACTTTCCTCCTTCTGTGATGTGAAAGATATGTAACTGTAAAAAGTCGATGCGTCTTCCGTGGGAATAACGTTCTTTCTTACTATAACATAATTTCCGGAAATGACAAGCATTTCCGGAAATTAAAGTTCCTCATTCCTCATTCTCGACCTTCATAATCTGTATGGCCTTTGACTGAAATTTTTCCAGTTCTCCAATAAATACCTGCACGATTTTCTCGCAGTGGGATTTCACAACCTCGCCGTCATAGTCGTGCGCAAGATTGTTACGTACCGCGAGCATTTCCATCCAGATGTCTCCTTCTATCAGCTCTGCTTTAAATGAATCTTTCAGCACTTCCCGCGGCGAACCGGAGACGAAATCCGTGATCGCATAGCGCTCGACCAGAATATCCTTCATCAGCTTCCAGGCCAGATCAAAGGTGATGCTGAACTTTGCGCCTGTCCCGGTCAATACGAAGGAATCGGAAAGATCCCGCTGCCTTGCCTCCGAAAGTGAAAGCAGAGAATTCCGGAAGGACTCATATCTTTTCATAAATTTTGCGCCCATATTGCTCGATGTCCTCCTTCAAGAGCGTGTTCATACAATGATCCAGATCAACTAAATCAATAGTATACAGCGTCGGTATCTGCTCCATTTCCTCTTCAAGACCTGCAAAATCAAGCACACCCCGAACCGCGAGATCGATATCGCTCCTCTCCCGCGCGGTGCCCTTGGCACGGGAGCCAAATAAAATTGCTTCTGAAGCGTCATGGCGCCGACACAGCGCAACTGCCTGCTCCAGGATCTGATCGATCGTCATTGTTATATCCATTCCTTTCGCGTTTTTGACGCTCAAGGCACAAAACGTTA
>JAJPZP010000080.1 GCA_021204285.1 Lachnospiraceae bacterium
CTCCGGGAAGCATGGTTCTGTAAATTCTGACCCCGTAAAATTTACCTGTGCCTGAGGAACGAATTGATAATAATTTTTAATTAACACATAAGTAACGTTAAATTGATTTTATCATATAAGGAGTAGTATAATCAAGTAAAAGACATGGCAGAATGGCTGGGAATGGGCTGAGTATATTTGTCATGGGAAAAGGAGCAAGTAGCATGAATGTAGTAGTCATCGGCGGCGTAGCCGCCGGAACGAAGACAGCGGCGAAGCTGATGCGTCAGGATCGCAGCGCGAAGGTTACGGTCTTTACGAAGAGCCAGGATATCTCCTACGCGGGCTGCGGCCTGCCCTATTATGTGGGCGGCAGTATCGAGTCACGGGAAGAGCTGATTGTCAACACGCCGGAGAGCTTCACCAGACTGACGGGCGTGGAGGTTCGCACCGGGATGGAGGCCGTTTCCGTGGACACGGCGGGGAAAAAGGTTGCCTTCGCAAACGGGGAGAGCGTATCCTACGACAAGCTGGTCATCGCGACCGGCGCAGTGCCCTTTGTGCCGGATGTGGCGGGAAAAGAGCTGCCGGGTGTCTTCACGATGCGCTGTCCGGATGACGCGATCGGCCTGCGCGCCTACGCGGAGAAGAACAGCTGCAGGAGTGCCGTGGTTGTGGGAGGCGGCTTCATCGGCCTTGAGATCGCGGAAAATCTGATGGCAAAGGGACTGAAGGTCACGGTCGTCGACATGGCCTCCCAGGTGATGCCGAATCTCTTTGACGCCGAGGTGGCGGCCTACATACGCCGGGAGCTGCAGAAGAAGGGAATGCGGATCATTACCGGCGCAGGACTTGAGGAAGTGCTCGGAAGCGAGAAAGCGACCGGCGTGCGCACGAGTGTCGGCAGCTTTGAGGGGGAGCTGGTCGTGCTCGCGATCGGCGTGCGTCCGGCGACGGGATTCCTCGCGGATTCCGGCATCGAGATGAACAGGGGAACGATCGTCGTCGACAAGTATCAGAGGACGAATGCAGATGATGTCTACGCGGTCGGCGACTGCGCGCAGGTCTATAACCGCCTGACCGGAAAGCCGCAGTGGTCCGCGATGGGCTCGACTGCGAACATCACCGGACGGATGCTGGCGAAGAATCTCACCGGCGCGAACGCGGCATACGGCGGATGTCTCGGCACCGGTGTCGTGCGGCTCGCGGACGACCTGAATGCCGGACGCACCGGTCTTACCGAGGAGCAGGCCGCGGCTGCGGGCTATGATGCCATCAGCGTCACCTGTGTCACCGACGATAAGGCGCACTATTATCCGGATTCCTCCGTCTTTGTCACGAAGCTGATTGTGGACAGGACGACGCATGCGCTGCTGGGTATCCAGGTGCTCGGCTCCGGTGCGGTGGACAAGATGGTCGATATCGCGGTCACCGGGATTGCTGCGGGCATGAAGCTGGAGGATTTCGATACGCTCGACTATGCCTACGCGCCGCCCTTCTCCACAGCGATTCATCCCTTTGTCCAGGCCTGCTATATTCTGGAAAATAAGATAAACGGTGAGTTCGAAACCTTCACACCGGCAGAGTACGCGGCAGGGAAGGCGAAGGGCTACAAGGTCATCGACGTTCATCCGAAGGCGACGGTGCCGGGCGCGCCCTGGTATGATCTGACGAAGGTGAACGGTCTGCTTCCGGACGTGGCGCCGGATGAGAAGCTGCTGATTGTCTGTGCGAAGGGTAAGCGCAGCTACTTCATGCAGAACCGGCTGAAAGCCTTCGGCTATACGAATACACGTGTGCTGGAGGGCGGGCTCTGGATCAGCAATGTGAAAGTTGAATTTACCGGCACGCTGCCGCCCGAGGAGATCAAGCGCGTGAAGGGACTCGGCTGCCTGCAGGATAAGCGCTATCCGGATGTCTTCAATGTCCGCGTGATCACCCGCAACGGCAGGATCACCTCGGAAGAGCACCGCGTGATCGCGGAGGCTGCGGAGAAGTTCGGATCCGGCGCGGTGACGATGACAACCCGTCTGACGCTGGAGATCCAGGGCGTGAAGCACGAGAACATTCAGGCTGTGATCGACTTCCTCGGCGAGCACGGGCTCTCGACCGGCGGCACCGGTTCGCTGGTGCGTCCGGTGGTCTCCTGCAAGGGAACGACCTGCCAGTACGGTCTCATCGATACTTTCGGCCTGTCCGAGCGGTTGCATGAGAAATTTTATGTAGGCTATCACGGCGTGACGCTGCCGCACAAGTTCAAGATCGCGGTCGGCGGCTGCCCCAACAACTGTGTGAAGCCGAACCTGAATGATTTAGGGATCGTCGGTCAGAGAGTGCCGATCGTGGACTACAGCAAGTGCCGCGGCTGCAAGAAGTGTAAGGTGGAGGCTGCCTGCCCGATCAAGATCGTGAAGGTCGTCGACGGGAAGATCAACATCGATCCGTCAGTCTGCAACAACTGCGGACGCTGCAAGAACTCCTGCCCCTTCGGCGCGATCGAATACCAGGACGGCTACCGCATCTACATCGGCGGACGCTGGGGCAAGAAGGTTGCACACGGCGAGCTGCTGCCGCGGATCTTTACCTCCGAGGAGGAGGTCATGGACGTCGTTGAGAAGGCGATCCTGCTCTTCCGTGACGAGGGACAGAGCGGTGAGCGTTTTGCCGACACCGTGACGAGGCTGGGCTTCGATTATGTGAGCGACAAGCTGCTCAGCGACAGGATCGACAAGGAAGCGATCCTGAAGAAGACGGTCAAGGGCGGCGCGACCTGCTGACGCGATGAATGCCGGATATGCACAGGTGAATGATCCGGCGCAAAACGAAGACTTTTCTGCCTCAGCTGTTCACAGCTTGAAGGTTTCGTGTTCTGCTGAGAGGTTTAAGAAGCCTGACGGATGTCAGGCTTCCTCGTCCGGCTCGACAACACGCAGCCCCGCAGTACTCGTGACCGGCAGCGAGAAGACGACGCTCCCCGCGGGCGAATCCACACCGGCCTCATCCATGATAGCCTTCATGATTGCGTTTTTCTGCCCGCTGCGCACAACGATGAAGATCATTTCCTTCTCTTCAGCGAGCAGGATACCGAGAAAGCGCTTTGCCTGCTCGGCGCCGGTTCCCCTCGCGTGGATGACGGTGCCGCCGGGCGCCTGCGCGCTTCTGGCCGCGTCTATGACCATTTCCGTATAGCCTGCGTTGGCGATAGCGACCAACAATTCGTATTCTGTATTTTTCAAGGTGCTTTCCTCCTCTATGACAAGATCCTGGCCGGCGGTGAGATATTGCAGCGCCCGTCTGCCGCCGACGCTGCTTACAGGGATCAGGAATGCAATACCCCGGCCAGGGACATCGATTCTTAGGGTTTCGTACAGTCCTTTTTTCACACGTTTCCAGTTTTCCATCGTCAGCATGGAAAAACAGGCGAGCTTTTCGGTTGCCTCCAGTCCGAAATAGTCGAGCGTGGAGCTGCTCGCTGTGCCGGAGGCCATCGTGAGATAGACGACATGGATATCAAACGTTTTGAAAAAGGCGGACAGCTTCTTCTGAATGCCGCGGTCGGCAATCATGCCCATCAGATAGATTTCACTCATACAAGTCTCCTTTTGGCCGATCAAAGCTCGATAATCTCGTCATCGGGAAGGTTTTCCAGTAAAAAACGCCGGGGTCTCCACAGCAGCGCCCTTTCCAATGCGAGCAGCTTTTATCTGATAGATGAGACCCATGAGCTGGATCGCGATCAGGGGCGTCATGGCAACCATCGCGACGATGCCGAAGGCGTCCTGCACGATATTGCCGCCCAGTGTCTCGCAGGCTCCCATCGCGAAGGGCAGCAGGAAGGTCGCGGTCATGGGTCCGGATGCGACGCCGCCGGAGTCGAAAGCGATCGCGAGAAAGTCGTCTGGCACGAGGAAGGCGAGCGCGAACACGATAAGATAGAAAACGAACAAAAACGGCGTCATTGCCATCTCCGCGCTCAGGTTGAAGAACATCATCCCGAGGATGAGCAGAAAACCGCCAAAGAGAAAAAGCAGCAGGACGCCGGAGGGAAGCGGAGCGATCGTGAAGCTTAAGATCAGTACGATTCCCATGATGGGGAGAACCGCGCTTAAGGATTCTTTTAGTTTTCCAAGCAGTTTCGTTTGAATGGTAGTCATAAGCGAATCGAAATCAAAAGGTCAACATGAAAATATGGTATATGTTACCACAGATGAAATGGGAATGACAAGCGGCAGGAAACTTAATTTACATAATTTTTAGAATTATTCACAGTGCAGATACGAAAT
>JAJPZP010000023.1:0-17978 GCA_021204285.1 Lachnospiraceae bacterium
GCCGCAGAAAATTCATTCTTTTATAGCCCTGCTCCTTAAGTCTGGGATTTTCACAGAGCTTAAGACTTCCCGCAACATCAGACAATACCCTGACAGTTTCTTCAAAATCGTCAAGAAGGCTTCCTGCCGCCTGTTCACTTTTCTTTTCAAAAAGCAAATATTGAATATAATTGTTCAGTTCATTTTCCGCATCCTCTGTCACTGTTACATTATAACCCATACTTTGACCTCATGTCAGAAATGACACTCTTTGCATCCCGCTGCATTCCCTGTGCGCTATGCTCTCTCGCAATGCTGAGTCGCTCCATTACCTCCTCTTCCGACATCACAGCAAGCGAACTCACATCTACCGGATTTCTCTTAATTTCAAAAGGAAAACCGTTATTCGCTACAGCCTGTGTTAAAAAGATTCGAATTGCAGAGGTTGTATCCGTTCCTAAATCTTTAAAAAGTCTGTCGGACTTTTTCTTTAAATCATCATCTACTCTGATCTGAATTGTACTTGACATGTGCATGCACCTCCTTTTTTTCTAATATAATGCAATTTCATTGTCAGGTCATTACTTTTTTATGCATTTATAATTTTTCTCAGATAAATTCCACCGGAAGAGCTACCACATTCTCCTTCAGCCACAGCACAGCATCATACAGGCACACGATCACACCTGTCCCACGCTTTTTCTCCGGAATACGATCCAGCACATCGAACGCATTCGTCATGCTGAGCTTCGGATTCGCGGACATTTTAATTTCAACCGGATAAATCACGCCGTTCTGCTCGATCAGCAGATCAATCTCCGATTCGCGCTCCTGTCTCTGTCCATTCTCCGTAAACCTGCGCTTGTCCTTTCCTCTGTACCAGGACACGTACATCCGATAGTCCAGTCCAGCATTGGAGAAGGATTTCAGGATTTCCGAGACGACAAAAGTCTCAAACAACGCGCCGGCCAGCGCGCCGTTTCTGGCAGTCTCCGCACTCTGATACCTCGTCAGGAAGCATACCAGGCCGGTGTCGCGAAAATACAGCTTCGGTGTCCGGATCGCCCGCTTCAGCGCAGAATTTGAAAATGGCTGCAGAATATAGACAATCCCGGACGCTTCAAGGAGCGAGATCCACTCCTTCACCGTCCCGACCGAAACCTCGACCTGCTCCGCGATGCTGGAATAGTTCAGCATCTGCCCGGTTCTGGCCGCTGCGGCAGTGAGAAACTGCGTGAACTTCAGCCTGTCCTTCACATTGCCCAGCTCATTGATGTCCCTGTCCAGATAGGTCTGAATATAGGATGAATAAAACGTCTGCCAGTCCACATTTTCATCCAGCAGTGCCGGATAACCGCCTCTGTGTATGATTTCCCAAATATCATCTATCCGCGTATACGTTTTTTCCCGCTCCTCAATATAGCTTTCAGATGGAATGAAAGGCGCGTCAAACAGACAGTCCGTCAGTTCCCTCATGGAGAGACCGGCCAGTTCCAGTATCGCGATTCTTCCCGCCAGAGACTCCGATACATTTCTCATCAGATGATACTGCTGCGAACCGGTGAGCAGGAAGCGTCCCTTCTCGTCGCTTCTGTCGCATTCTATTTTGATATAGGGAAACAGCTCTGCAATGTACTGCACCTCATCCAGCACGATCGGCGGCCTGTTGTTCCGGAAAAACAGGCCCGGCTCGGCCTTCGTCTCCGCCAGAAGGAGCGGATCGTCAAAGGTGACATATTTCCTGTCCTGATAGAGATGCTGCAGCACCGTTGATTTCCCGACCTGCCTCGGTCCCGTCAACAGAACGCTCTTGAACCCCTTTTCTGTTTTCTGAATCAGGTTTTCGATTGTACGAGTTTTATACATGCTCCTCTCCTTTGCGACTAATTTTTATTTGTATTATAAATTAGTTGTGTCAAAATAGCAAGGCGCAGTTTTACGAGCTCTTCTTTCTCTCCAAACATTGTCTTTTCATGACACACATGCTAAGATTATATCTGAAGTACATTGTTCTTCCATGATTTCATAATCAGAGAAAAATATTGAGGTGTTAAAATGTACAAAGAAACGGAGCTTGCCTTAAAGAAAATCATTGACAGAAAAGGAATTTCCTGTTTGACTACAGAGGCTTATACCATATATAGGGAATTGTTGAACTCTGATGCTGCGGATGAACGCTTATCCCGATTGATACTCCTTACGCTCCTGGCCGGCACGGCGCAGAAAGCTACTTTAGGCGTGGAAAAATTATCCGATTATATTCAAACAGAATGTTGTCTCAAAAAGTCCACATCTGATGACCTGGCCCTTCTGTATACATCTTTGTTCTGCGCCGAGAATCAAAAGGAATGGGCTGATAAACAGGATTCCGGGCTCAAGGACTTTTATAATCAAAAATGGCAGTTCGATCTGGATGCTTACAGCGAATGGCACAGCAGCGGCGTATATGTAGAGGCTCGATTCCATACGACGACGAAGCTCACGGTCAGTGACCGTTCTCTGGTAAAGAAGGAAATGAAAAAGCAGCTTGAAAAGAATCCTTTTACCACCTCAGAAGTAATATTCAGACATTTCAAGGAGATATTGCAGGCCACTCTGGATAAAGACTTTGAATATTATGCGACATGTGAAGAATATTATCCACCTGTAGCGGAAGATTATGTTATCAACTATGAAGATTTGCTAAAGAACTTTTGTAAACAGTACGGATTTTCAATACTATCCTGTGAATGCGATGGGGAAACGTCTGACTATATTCCAGAGTTCTGGTAAATCTTGTTGAACAATGCTCCTCATGAGTTTCATGCATGAAGAGCATTGTAATCTCGCTCGAAAATCAGGGGTGAGAAAGAAACGACGCCATATAAACCGGCAGATAATCAAGGCCGTCTTTTCGATCCACATCCTTCTGCGAAAGGACATAACATCCATCCAGATGCTTCGAATAACGCCTTTGAAACTCTGTCAGGGATTCATGCCTGCCGATGCCCGAGGACTTCACTTCGACCGCAGAAACCTTCGCCCCCTGAGACAGCAGGAAATCCACCTCATAGTAATGTGTGCTGCCCTCTTTTTCCCATGTATGGTAATACAGCTCTCTCCCACTCGCTGCCAGCATCTGTGCGACAAGATTTTCATAGAGATACCCCAGATTCGCCGGAAGTTTATCTGACAGCAGCTTTGCGTAGATTTCATTTTCTGTCGCAGGCCGGTCTATAAATAACAAAGTGACGAACAGTCCCGTATCCGCAAGATACAGTTTATAGCTGTCCAGATCCTTCGTGAGGGAAAGACTCACCCTCGGATCAGCGGAATTGTAAGACGGGAGTACCGTTCTGGAGTCGATCAGGTCATACAGCAACCGGTCTTCCGCGGAGGATTTCTTCTTTCCCAGTGCTGTGGATATCCGGTATTTCCTGACGTCCCGGGCAAGCTGCGCCGGTATGGCGCGATACATGGCCGCCAGCCTGCCCGAAGCATCGATTTTTTTGAAATCCTCCTCATACAGGTAGATGATCTGTCTCTTGACCTGATCGATCATGGAAAAATTACTTCCTTCGACATAAGCCTCCACCGCCTGCGGCATACCTCCGACCGCCATATACAGCCTGACGTCCCGCATCAGCTTCCGGTTTACCTGCTGACCAACACTTTCGTGCGTCTCATAAAGGCTCCTCAGCAGAGAATAATTTCCGCCCACCGCAGCGCAAAACTCCTCATAATCCATAGGATAGACCTGTATTTTCATCTCCTCGGATGGAATCAGGATATCCTTCACATTCTTCTTTATTGAGATCAGAGAACCGGTCTCAATATAATGATATCTCCCATCCTTCACCAGATGTTTAATTGCCTGACGCGCTCTGGGATAAAGCTGTACCTCATCAAAAATAATGACCGACTCGCGTTGATACAGGCTGACCCCTGTGACCGCCTGCAGCCGCAGGAAAAACACATCTGGATTATGAATATCGTCAAAACAGGACAGGATCGCCTGAGAGGCCATGGAAAAATCAATCAGAATGTACGATCTGTACTCATTTTTTGCGAAATGTTCCGCAATCGTCGATTTCCCGACACGCCTTGCTCCCTCCAACAGCACGGCATAATGATCCGCATAATTCTCCTTCCACTCCAGCAGTTTTCTGTAGGCTTTTCTCTCAAAATACATGCCCTCACCCCCCGATATATAAAACAGGATACCATCGACCCGACGTTTCTTCAAGATTTAATTTTCGAAAATATGGCATTTCTTCAGGATTTTATTTTTGAAAATATGGCATTTCTTCAATATTTCACTGCGCGTAATATGCCTCAAAGATCTTTTTCGCGATCGGCACGGCGTACTCGCTGCCGGAACCTGCGCCCTCGACGAGGACGACCACCACCAGGTCCTCCTTCTCGCCGCTTACATAGCCGGTGAACCAGGCGTGACTCTCATTTTTATTGCTGGAATACTCGGCGGTGCCGGTCTTTCCGTAGACGGTATAGTCATCGCTTTGCAGCGCGGTGCCGGTGCCGTACTCCACGACAGCGTGCAGGTAGCTCTGCAGCGCGGAAGCTTCCTGCGACGTCATGAGACTGCCATAAGTGGATGTCGAATAGGTCTCAACGAGCGTGCCGGTATAGTTCTCCGTCCGTTCGAGGAAGCGCGGCGTCATCAGCACGCCGTCGTTCGCGATCGCGGACATGATGAGCGCCATGTGCATCGGCGTCACAAGGGTCTCGCCCTGCCCGATCGCCGTCATCATGCGAATTGCCTCGGAGTCTGACTCTGAAAGAGAAAAGGAACTCTGATTATATGTCAGGGAAACCGGCAGCTCCATGTCAAAGAGAAGCTGCTTTGCCAGCTTTTGGAACGAATCCACATCAAGGCTGCTGCCAATGTCCGCGAAGGCGCTGTTGCAGGACTCGGCGAAGGCCCCCTCCAGATCGAGCTCCCCGTGCGCCGTCCCGTGATAGCAGCTGATCGAGGTATCCCCGACCGGGATCTTCCCGTCGCAATCATAGAAATAATCGCTGCCGTCCATGTTATTTTCCCGCAGATACTCAAGCAGTGTGATCGTCTTGAACGTGGAGCCGGGCGCATAGAGTCCCTGCGTCGCGCGGTTCAGCAGCACACCGTCGTCGGAATTACTCAAAGTACTCCAGTTTGCAGCAACCGTGCCCGGATCGTAGTCCGGCTTCGACACCATCGCGCGCACATTTCCCGTGGAGGCCTCCATGACAATCACCGCCCCGTCATTCGTCCCCAGCGCGTCATGCGCAACGGTCTGCAGCTCGACGTCAAGCGTCGTCACCAGACTGTCGCCTGTATTCTTCTGTCCCCTGATTTCGTTAAGAAAACGCTCTACAAAATAGGCATTGGAATTGATGAGCTGGAAATTCCCGAGCTCCTCGATCCCGGTCTTGCCATACTCGGAATAGCCGAGTACCTGGGAAAATGTACAGCCATAGGGATAAACGCGCTTTTCCGTCCCATCGTCGCTCACCTCTGTGTACGCGAGCACTTCCCCTCCCGTCGCCAGGATGCTGCCGCGTATGACCTCATCCTCGAGGATTTCCAGTCTCGCGTTATAGGAATTGTTGATCACACTGCGGCTCTGCGTCGCCTGAAACCAGCCAAGGTACGCGATCAGCAGCGCAAAAATGCCCGTAAAAAGCAGCAGGACATTCGTATATTCCCGCTTACTCTTCTTTTTTCCCTTTTTTTTCGATTTTTTCTGCTTTTCCTCGCCTGTCATATTCAGCCACCTCGTCGCTGCGTTTCAAATACATGCCCTGGATGATCGCCTACATCACGAAAGTCGACAGTAAGGAGCTCCCGCCATAACTGACAAAGGGAAGCGTCACACCTGTGGAGGGAATGAATTTGATCACTCCGCCCACGCACAGAAACACCTGGAACGTCAGCATCGTCCCCAGTCCGAGCGCCACCAGCTTGTAATAGCTGTCCTTCAGACACATCGCGATATTGATAATCATATAAAAACTGCACAGATAAACAAAAATCAGGATGATCGCGAACAGAATGCCCAGCTCCTCCGCGATCGCCGCAAAAATAAAATCCTCCTCGACCACCGGGATCTTGTAAGGCATGCCCTGCCCGATCCCCATGCCGAACCAGCCGCCCGTGCCGATTGCGAACAGAGACTGCGTGATCTGATAGCCCTCATTGTCGATGACCGAGAAGGGATCGCTCCAGGCCAGCACCCGCGTCTGCACATGAGCAAACAGCTTCCAGGCGACCCAGGCCGCCCCACTCCCGGCGATCAGTCCCGCGAAGAACCAGAGCGGCTGCTTCGTCGCGACGTAGAGCATCACCAGATAGGTCACAAAAAAAATCAGCGCACCGCCGAGATCCTTTGAAGCGACGAGCACCAGCACGTAGGCTGCCGCCAGCGCCGTAGTCAGTGCGACCTGCCGGAAGCTTCGGTCCTCCCGCAGCATCCCGGCCACGAAGAAGATGAACAGAATCTTCACAAACTCCGAGGGTTGGAAAGAAACGCCGAGGATCGTGATCGTGAGTTTCGCGCCCGAGCTGACCGTTCCGGCAATCAACACCACAAGCAGCAGCAGGAAACCCACCACACCGTAGAACCAGTGAAGATCACGGAGCTTCCCCACCTTCCGGATAATCAGCGGGATCAGGAAGGTCAGTCCCATCGCAAGCACCGCGATCTCGAACTGTCGCTCCGCCTTATCGAAGGACAGGCGCGCCAGCATCAGGAAGCCGACACTCAGCAGCATGACCAGATTGTGGTTTAAAAGCTTATCCTCCTTCGGGTAGATCACATGATGCAGGATCAGGAAAGCGAGGAACAGCAGCACCTGCACGCCGTAAAAGTAAATGATTTCTTCATTTTCCGTATTCAGATACAATACCAGATTTCCCAGAAAATGCATTCCGAAAAAGAGCACATTCTGCTGCCAGAGCGACGCGCGCTTTTCGTCCTCAGGCTTGCGCACAAGACGAAAGCCCAACAGCGTATGCAGACCCAGAAAAAGAATCATGGCATATTTGGATAATTCGGTAATCACATTGACCATCGTCCGTCACTCCACTCCGCGTTTCAGATGTCCCCTTGTAAACTCGCCTTCCCATTTTCCGCGGCAGAACCAGGCATCCAGCACTGCCTTCGTCTCTATAGCGTCCTCCGTCGTGAACAGGATCCTGACGGCCCCGCAGCCAAGCGCGCACACCCGCTCCATCTCATCAAAGAGATACAAAGGCTGACTGTTGTAAATGATATTATAACAGTCCCGGCAGACATTTTTCACCGGAAAGTCCTTGCCTCGCCGGTCGCGCAGCGTCCACTGCTCCGACTTTCCCCTGCAGGCGTCCAGCGTGCGGTGCAGGCAGCCCGCCGTCGTCATCATCGGATATCTGCCGTAGATAAGCTGTATACTGTCCGACGCGCTGATCTCCTTCAGCTCACGCTCGTTCAACTCGAGCGGGTTCGTCTGCATGGAGAGTCCCTGCTCTCTCCAGAACCTGCGGCTCCGGCTGTTGAAGGTATAGAGGCGGTGTTCCGAGAATATCTCCCCCTCCCAGCCTGCTCTGCGCAGAAACTCATATTCCTCCAGGCTGCAGATCACGAAGCCGTCCGGCTGCATGTTTCGCATCTGCGCAAAGCTTTTCTCCCAGCGCTCCTCCGTCTTTTCGCGAAAAACCGGCGGCATCAGGATACAGGCCTTTAAGCCCGCCGCGTGGATGCGGGGAAGCTGTCCCGTGAGAGTTTCGTCCACATAAATATATTCCAGCGGGATTCCCGCATTTTTCAACTTTTCGACTGCCGTAAGAACTGCCTTTAACTGTGTTTCACTCTCCACAGAAATATGCAGCCTCATATCTCTCTGGGAAGTCTGCTGCCGGGTTTTCTCTCTCCTCGTGTTCTCATCTGCAGAAATTATCGGCAGTCCTGCTGCCCCCTGCGAGTTCACGTCCACAGAAATTATCGATGGCTCCGCCGTCCCCTGTGAGCAATCATCCGCCGAAGTTTCCATCCTCCGCTTCACCGCATCTCTGCGATACGGCGAGAGCATGCGTTCCCGTAGCGCCTCGAGGCCCTTTCTTCTAAGACTGTTCAGCGCACTCACCGGCACGAAAATGTTCCCCTCCGTCTGAATCACAAGCGACTTCCACTGAAAAGCCGTTCCACCCGTCTTACGGAGCTGCTTCTCCAGCTGCGCAGCCTCCATCGGCTGATTCTGCGCCGTCTGCGCGGTCTCTCCTCTCACAGTCACGGTGGCCTCGCCGCAGGACAGCGTAAGCTCCAACGGCTCACCCTCCCATGCGCGCAGCTCCCCGTCGATGGCAATGCTCCACTCGTGCTCTACATATTCCTCATAAAGCGTGGCAATTCGCTTCTCGTAAGCCTGCTTCTCCCGCTCTGTGGCTTCTTTATTCCATAAGGCCATCAGATTCCGGCCGTTATGCTGCTCATAATAACCCCGTGAGAAGCCGTCCCGATTGAACAAAAGCAGCAGCTCCCGCCGGTCTTCCTCCGAGACGCGATAGCCCTCCGCGCCGTGTTCCAGATAACGATCCACATATTTCCGATAGATGCGCGTGACCCCGGCCACGTACTCCGGGCGCTTCATCCGCCCTTCGATCTTCAGCGATGAGACGCCTGCCTCCGCCAGCTGCGGAATGAGGTCGACCGCGCAGAGATCCTTCGGGCTTAAAAGTGCCTGTTCCCCCTTCCGCGAACGAAGCTTCCCTTCCACATCCAGCGCATCATAGAGGAGGCGGCAGGGCTGCGCGCAGCGTCCGCGGTTGCCGCTGCGTCCGCCAAGCAGGCTGCTGAACAGGCACTGCCCGGAATAGCAGTAACAGAGCGCACCGTGCACGAAGCACTCGAGCTCCATGTCGCATTCCTCATGAATCCTGCGAATTTCTGCAAGGGAGAGTTCGCGGGACAGCACCGCCCTCTCTACACCCAGTTTCTGCAGAATCTTAAGTCCTCCCGCACCACAGAGCGTCATCTGCGTACTCGCGTGCAACGGCAGATCCGGGAACCACTCCCGAAGCGCGCATAATACTCCCATATCCTGCACCAGCACCGCGTCCACCCCGCGCTCATACAGCGGCTTCAGATAAGGAAACAGCTCTCCTTCCAGCTCCCGCTCCTTCAACAGCGTATTCACGGTCAGATAAAAGCGGACACCATAACTGTGCGCGTAATCAATCGCGCCGAGAAGTCCGTCCGGATCCGGATTCTGTGCATAAGCTCTGGCTCCAAAGCGGCTGCCGCCCATATAGACCGCATCCGCCCCCGCGTTCACAGCTGCCCTGAGGCTCTCCATGGAACCCGCCGGGGCAAGTATTTCCAGTTTGTTCTCATCCATCTTTCCTGCTCCGCTGTTCATGAAAGGCCAGCTCTTCCGGGCTGGCCTCTCGATTCATCTGTATCTTCTGTTCCCTTGCTGACTCTGCTTCTCCTCGAGCTTTTTCTCAAGCTCCTCAATCCGCTTCGTCAGATTTTCCTTCTCCATTCGCGCGTCGATCAGATCGTGCTTCAGGCCGTACAGTTCCTTCTCCCGACTCTCCAGCTCCTGCTCGAGCTTCTCCTTCTCGTCCTTCATCTTGAAATATTCATCCGCGAGATTCATATTCTTCAGAAGCTGTTTCTCCTCTGTGGCAAGCCTGCGATAGCCTTCCATCTGGGAAACCCGCTCTTCCATCTCATTCAGATAGACCGCGACACTTTGCAGATACGCGGCGCTCTCATAGCCGCTGATCGTATAGACCTTTCCGTTAATCAGCACATCCGCTGTATTTTTCTTCGCCATAAACCGCGCGCCTCCCCAGTAATTCTTCTATCTATAGTATCCGATTTAACCGGGAAAAGCAATCCCCAAATGCTGATACGCCCGTTCTGAGGCCACACGTCCCCGCGGCGTGCGGTTCAGGAAACCGTTCTGCAGAAGGTAAGGCTCATAGACGTCCTCCAGCGTTCCCGCGTCCTCGCCGAGCGCCGCCGCCAGCGTGTCGAGTCCCACCGGGCCTCCGGCGAACTTCTCGATAATCGTCCGCAGGATCAGCCGGTCTGACTGGTCCAGCCCGAGACGGTCGACCTCAAGCAGATCGAGTGCGAAGGCAGCTACCTTCTCCGTAATACGCCCGTCATACTTCACCTGCGCGAAATCGCGGACACGCTTCAGCAGACGATTTGCCAGACGCGGCGTTCCTCTCGAGCGGCGTGCCAGCTCGACCGCGCCTTCCCGTTCAATCTCCACCTTCAGCACCTCAGCGGAACGGAGAATGATCGTCGTCAGTTCCTCCACCGAGTAATATTCCAGATGATGCACCACACCAAAGCGGTCGCGCAGCGGCGCAGTCAGAAGGCCCGCCCGTGTCGTCGCGCCGACGAGGGTGAAATGCGGCAGATCGAGACGGATACTGCGCGCCGTGGCTCCCTTTCCGATCAGGATGTCGATCGCATAATCCTCCATCGCCGGATAGAGCACTTCCTCAACCTGTCGGTTCAAGCGATGAATCTCATCCACAAAGAGCACATCGCCCTCCTGGAGATTATTGAGGATCGCGGCCATCTCGCCCGGCTTCTCGATCGCGGGACCGCTCGTCACCTTCATGTGCGTGCCCATCTCATTGGCAATAATCCCGGCCAGCGTCGTCTTGCCAAGGCCCGGCGGCCCATAAAACAACACGTGATCCAGCGCTTCCCCCCGGGACTTCGCTGCCTCGATATAGATTTTCAGATTTGTCTTCGCCCGCTCCTGGCCAATGTACTCCGCAAGGCTCTGCGGCCGGAGGCTTCCCTCGATGCGGATATCCTCCTCGGCCTCCTCAGTGGCAATGATTCTGCGATTTTCCATTTTCTCTATCCTTGTAGAATGATAAGATCAGATCTCTTTTACAAAATCAGGACGACTCCATCGACCTCATATGATATGACGCAGCGCCTCTCTGAGCAGGCGCTCCACATCCATATCTTCTGTCAGCTCCACCGCACGCACCGCCTTAAGCGCCTCCGTGCTGCCGTAGCCGAGCGCCACCAGCGCCTCCACCGCGTCCTGCAGCATCCCTTCTTCCACGGCCGCAGCCTCCGGCGTGAGCACATCCGCGCCCAGCTTCCGCTCCAGCGCATCCTCCAGATCCAGACGATCCTTCAGCTCGAGAATAATCTTCTGCGCCGTCTTGGCGCCGATCCCCGGCGTCTTCGCGATCTTCTTCGCATCGTCCGCCAGCACCGCAAAACGAAGCTCATCCGCGCCAAGCGCCGACATGATGGCAAGCCCGGCCTTCGGCCCCACGCCGCTGACTCCGATCAGCATCTTAAACATGGCAAGATCATCCCGCGTCAGGAAGCCGAACAGCACAACCGCGTCCTCGCGCAGCTGCATGTAAGTATATAATTTCAGCTCCCGGCCTGTGCCGCCGATCGTTGACAGAAGCTGCCCAGGTACAAGCAGCTCATAACCGACGCCATTTACATCTAATACCAGACCGCCCTCGTAGATCTCCTCCACGCGGCCCTTCAGAAAACCTATCATAAACCCTCCTGCATTCCGGTTCCATCATAGCACGCGCCCCGGCAAAAAGCAACCATATGTTCGGTTTTTCTATTCCCGCCGTTCATGATTCTTTTCTCCTGGAAGCTGCACGGAAAAGGTATTCACCCCATCCGCACTCTGGGCCCAGATCCTTCCCCTGTGCTCATTTACAATACTGCGGGCAATTGCAAGACCGAGCCCGTAGCTGCCGGAAGCACTCCTCGCACTGTCGGTCCTGTAAAATCGTTTGAAAATATTTTCAAGATCTACTTCCGAAATCGTCTCGCCGGAACTGATCACCTGGAACAGGCAGTTTCCATGGTGCTGCCTCTGTAATCTCACCTGCACTGTAGAAGCATCCGCAGCATATTTACCGGCATTGTCCAGCAGAATATCCACAACTTCTTTCAGGTGTGGGGCGCTCCCGCACACCACAATTCCTTCCTCAATCTCCTCAGCAAGCGTCAGGCCGCGTTCAAAATACAAAGGCTCAAAAGGAAGCAGCGCATCCGACACGAGAGCGGAAAAGTCGAAATCACGGAAATTTTCCTGAAAGGCTCCATTTTCCGCCCTGGCCAGCTCCAGCAGATTCTCCACCAGGCTCCGCATCTCCTTCGCCTCCACAAGTATACTGTCCGAAAAACGCAGCTTCTCCTCGTCACTGTAGGCCGGATCTCCCAGGAGTTCCGCATTCGTCATAATCACAGCCAGAGGTGTCTTCAGTTCATGGGAGGCGTCAGAGACAAACTGTTCCTGTTCCCTCCAGGCCTTATCCACCGGTCGCACCGCCCAGCGCGCCAGCAGGATGCTGATTCCCATAAATATGAAAAAAGCGGCGATCCCGATCAGCACACAGTTCCGTACCAGCGCATTCACTGTGCTGATCTCACTGGAAACGTCGGCAAATACGATGTATTCCATACCGGTCACATCTGCCCGGTAATAACGCAGTTCATAGTCACGGAGCATTCCTGTCTGCTCTGTGGACTCCAGCACCGTCTCGATCAAAAAATAGAGCGTTTCCGTCGAATAGCTGAAAGATGGCTGTCCGTCCGCGAGATCATAGTTCTCATCATTCACGATGACGGTAATCCTGCCTCCCGCAATCCGCACAACAAAATAAGGCAGGTTCACATCGCTGTCTCCGGACCAGCTCGTCTGGAACGGATTTTCGGCGATCTCACTCATCATCTGCACATTTTTCTCTCTCAGGTTCGACTGCGTAAAATAAACGATCGTCCCGAACACCAGAAGCAGCATCAGCGTAATGATCGTCATATTGATCAGTACAAAGCTTCGCTGCAACTTTTTCAGCATGGCGCGCTCACCTCCAGATGGTAGCCGAGCCTGCGGATCGCCTCGATTCGCACATTCGACCCGATGCGGGCAAGCTTTTTCCGCAGAAAACCGATGTATACGTCCACGTTATTGTCAACCACATCGGCCTCGCCACCCCATACACGCGTGAGCAACTGCTCTTTACTGATATTGCGCTCCCCGGACTTCAGAAGGCAGCGCATCATATCAAACTCCCGTGCGGAGAGACGCACACTCTGTTCCCCGCAGAGCAGCATACCGGTGTCGAGATCCAGGGACGTATTTCCAAAGGAGAGCTCCGCCACCTGATTTCCCTGCCGCCGCAGCAGCGCGTGAATACAGGCCAGCAGCTCCCGCTTATCAAAGGGCTTCGTCAGATAATAATCTGCTCCCGCGTCCAGTCCCTCTACCCGGTCCTGCAGCTGCGACCTTGCAGTCAGCATCAGGATCGGCGTCGTGTTCCGCGCCTCGCGCAGCAGCCGTGCCACCTCATATCCATTCAGCTTTGGAAGCATCACATCGAGAATCAGCAGGTCGTAGATATCCATCTTCGCGTATGTGAGCCCCTCCGCACCATCATAAGCGGTATCCACCTCGTAACCCTGCCCGGTAAGCAATGTCCGTATGGAGTCAGAAAGCAGCTTTTCGTCTTCAATAATCAGAATTCTCATGGCCTCATTATATCTGTTTGAAAGATACAAGTCAAACCGGGAAAAACCAATTCGCAAATCACTTTACAATCTCGATTTCTTCCTTTATTATGATGTATAGTTCGTTTTACAGGAGGGAACCTTTTGTCCGTTTTATCTGATTTTCATGTACATACCACGTTTTCCGGAGATGGCGAGGACGCCCCGGAGACTATGATCCGGCGTGCGATCGAACTCGGCATGAAGCAACTGTGCCTGACCGATCATATGGACTACGATTACATAGACGGCGACGTCTGTTTCGAATTTGACCCGAAGGAATATTTTCATCATCTGGAACATCTGCGCACAAAATACCAGGGACAGATTGACCTGCAGATCGGCGTGGAACTGGGGCTGCGTCCCTATCTGGCCACACGGCAGCACAGCCTCATCTTCTCCTATCCTTTTGATTTCGTCATCGGATCGGTTCATCTGGTGAACAGCCGCGACCCCTACTATTCGTCCTACTTTGAGAACCGGGACGAGTTCAGCGCTTATATGGAATATTTCGAGTGCTGTCTGCACAATCTCGAAGCCTATTCGAATTTCGACGCCTTCGGGCATCTCGACTATGTCATCCGTTACGGTCCAAACCGGAACCGCTACTATTCCTATGATCTTTTTCGCGGGATTATTGATGAGATTTTAAGACTGCTGGTGAAAAAAGAGATCGCTCTGGAGGTCAATACGACCGGCTATCGCTACGGTCTTGAATCCCCAAATCCCGGACGGGACATCCTCCTGCGTTACCGGGAACTGGGCGGAAAACTTATCACGATCGGCTCCGACGCGCACAGGGAGGAGCACCTCGCGTGGAAGTTTGACGAGGTGGCGGAGCTCATAAAATCCTGCGGGTTTTCTTCCTATTATATCTTCCATAGAAGAGTGCCGACAGAAATTCCACTGTAACATTCACAGGATCGTCCCGCCCCCCGCCACGTACTCCCCGTCATAGAGCACCAGCGCCTGTCCCGGCGTCACCGCGCGTACCGGCTCATCAAAGACGCATTCAATCTCGTCCGCGCCGCTGCGCCGCACTGTGCAGGGCGCTCCGGCGTGATTGTAACGGATCTTCGCGAGAAAGCGCCGCTCCCCTTCAAACGCCTCTGTCCCCATCCAGTTCAGATGGTTCGCCCGCAGGCTTTGCCGGAAGACGTCTGTCGTCTCCCCGAGCACAACTTCATTCGTCTCCGGACGGATCTCCAGCACCACAACGGGCCGCCCCAGCGCGATCCCCAGCTTCTTGCGCTGACCAACCGTGTAATGCGTGATTCCCTTGTGTCTTCCGACCACCGTTCCGTCCTTCCAGACAAAATTTCCCTCCGGTACCTCCACACCGGACTGCTCCTCGATAAAATGAGCATAATCATGGTCCGGCACGAAACAGATCTCCTGGCTGTCCGGCTTGTGCGCCACGGGAAGCGCCAGGCGTTCCGCGATTGCGCGAATTTCATCCTTCTCATATTCGCCGACCGGCATCAGGGTGTGTGCAAGCTGCTCCTGCGTCAGACTATAAAGCGCATAGGTCTGATCCTTCGCGGTGGTAACCGATTTTCGCAGCGCATATCTGCCGTTTGCGAGACGCTCGATCCGGGCATAGTGTCCTGTCGCGATATAGTCTGCGCCAATCTCCAGGCTGCGCTTAAGCAGAGACTCCCACTTCACATAGCGATTACAGGCGATGCAGGGGTTCGGCGTGCGCCCGTGCAGGTATTCGTCCATAAAATAGTCGATGACGCATTCTTTAAATTCCTGCTTAAAGTTCATGACGTAATGTGGAATTCCAAGCTGCGACGCCACGCGGCGCGCGTCCTCGACCGCTGTAAGACCGCAGCAACCGCCATTTTCAGCAACCGTGGCCGGAGTATCATCCTGCGAGATCTGCATCGTCACGCCAATGCCCTCCCAGCCGCCACCGAGGAATCCACTCCGCCGGACATCCCGACGACGACCTTCTTCCCGCTCATTTTAATATTCTTCCTCTTCCTCACCCTCGTGAATATCAGACTTCGGCTTCTTCAGTCCCTCAATCTGGATGCCATTCTTCTCCGCATAATCCCAGAGCGCCGCATGAATGGCCTCTTCCGCAAGCAGGGAACAGTGCACCTTCACGGGCGGCAGTCCGTCCAACGCCTCCATCACGGCCTTGTTCGTCACCTCGAGGGCCTCGTAAATCGATTTACCCTTCACAAGTTCCGTCGCCATGCTGCTCGTCGCCACAGCAGCGCCACAGCCGAAAGTCTTAAACTTCACGTCACGTATAATCTGATTTTCATCGATATCAAAATAGATTCGCATGATATCGCCGCACTTCGCGTTGCCGACCGTGCCGACACCGCTCGCGTTCTCGATCTCCCCGACATTTCTCGGATTCTGGAAATGATCCATCACTTTATCACTGTACACAGCCATACCTTATTTCCTCTTTTCTTTTTTGTTTTACAGTTCAGAACAGCACGAAATGGAAAGACAGGCTGTGTAGGTTTACCTACTAAAGACTGTATTTTCATTTCGAAATAGGCGGAACGCCCATCAAGCCTCAGACATATGACGCACAAGCGGCATATAGCCTTCGAAGAAGACGGTCTGTGGCCTGCTGTTCTGAATAGTTACTTTCTTTCAATGATTCCTCTTCACAAAGTCTTCATAGAGCGGCGACATGCTGCGCAGACGCTCCACAATTTTCTTAATGGATTCCACCACGTAATCAATATCCTCCCTCGTGATCTCCTCGCTTAAGGTCAGGCGCAGCGAGCCGTGCGCGATCTCGTGCGGCAGGCCGATGGCAAGCAACACATGCGAGGGGTCGAGCGAGCCGGAGGTGCAGGCCGAGCCGCTGGAGCCGCAGATGCCGTCCATATCCAGCATAATGAGCAGCGACTCGCCCTCGACAAACTGGAAGCTGAAATTCGCGTTGTTCGGCAGGCGCTTCGTGCGGTGCCCGTTCAGCCTCGTGTACGGAACCTCCTTCAGCACGCGGTCAATCAGATAATCACGAAGCTCCCGCTCCTTATCCGTGCGCTCTTTCATCGTACGGGCCGCACGCTCCACCGCCGCGCCGTAACCGACGATACCCGGTACATTCTCCGTGCCCGCGCGACGCTTTCGCTCCTGCGCGCCGCCGTGCACGAAGCTGCGGATCTTCACTCCTTTGCGGATATAAAGGAAGCCGCCGCCCTTCGGGCCGTTCAGCTTGTGCGCGCTCGAGCTCAGCATGTCGATGTGCAGTTCCTCCACGTTGATCGGAAGCTGGCCGAAAGCCTGCACCGCGTCCGTGTGGAAGAGGATACCATGCTCCTTCGCGATCTCGCCGATCTCCTTGATCGGCTGCACCGTCCCGATCTCATTGTTCGCGAACATCACGCTGATCAGGATCGTCGTCGGGCGGATCGCCTTTTTCAGCTCGTCGAGCTTCACCATGCCGAACTCGTCCACGTCGAGCCAGGTCACCTCAAAGCCGTGCTTCTCCAGCCACTGCCCCGTGTGCAGGATCGCATGGTGCTCGATCTTCGTCGTGATGATATGGTTTCCCTTCGAGCGGTAAGCCTCGGCCGTGGCCTTCAGCGCCCAGTTATCCGCCTCCGTGCCGCTGCCGGTAAAATAGATTTCCTCCGGCTGCGCCCCAAGCGTTGCCGCGATCTGTTCGCGCGACTTCGTGATGGCCTCCTTGCTCTTCTGGGAAAAATTGTATACGCTGGACGGATTGCCGTACAGCTCTGTAAAATACGGAAGCATCGCCTCCACAACCTCCGGCGCGGTCTTCGTCGTCGCCGCGTTGTCCAGATAAATCAATCTCTTCTCTTCACCCATGTTCCAGTCACTCCTTCTTCTCACAACCTGATACGGGAATCTGATCTTTCTTTTGTAGTTTCCGGCTCTCCTCGACGAGATCGCTTAAGAGCATCTCGTCCACGGTGCGGTTGATACTCTCATTGATGCGCTGCCAGACGTACTTCGTAACGCATACATCGGAGCCCTCGCAACCACTCTCCTCCCAGAGTCCCGGGCAGTCCACCGGATCGAGGCTGCCCTCCAGCGCGCGCAGCACGTCGCCGACTGAGATCTCCTCCGCCGGTCGCCCCGGCACATAGCCACCAGCCGCTCCGCGCAGGCTGCATACCAGCCCCGCCCTTCGGAGCTTCGCGATCAGCTGTTCGAGATAGCTCTCCGAAATATGCTGTCTGGCCGCAATCGCCGCGATCGACACCGGGCCGTCCTCGGCGTACAGCGCGAGATCTACCATTGCCCGCAGGCCGTATCGCCCTTTTGTAGAAAGCTTCATCGTTATCACCCCGCTTTAATTCCGAGTATTTTAGTCGGATTTCAAGAATGATATTACCATCCGTCTTCTGTTCTGTCAAGCCCTCTTTTTACATATCATGAGAAAAAAGTGATTTTTTTATGAGACAGTTCTCTCTTTTCCTGAAAGGTACGATGATTCTCACCCTGGCCGGGCTGCTGACCCGAACC
>JAJPZP010000023.1:17988-20674 GCA_021204285.1 Lachnospiraceae bacterium
CCCTGGGCTTCTTCTATAAGATATTCCTCGCGCAGGCCCTCGGTGCGGAAGGAATGGGGCTTTACCAGCTCATCTTCCCCGTCTTCTCCGTCTGCCACGCGCTCGCCTGCTCCGGCGTCGAGACCGCCATCTCCCGCTTCACCGCCTGTTCGGAGGAAAAACGCGGCGGCGACTATCTCTATGCCGGACTTTTTCTCACACTCACAGCCTCCTGCGCCGTATCGCTTGTACTGTGGACGAAGGCGGACTTCATCGCTCTTTCACTGATGCGGGAGGGGCGCTGCGAAGCGCTCCTTAAGGTGCTCGCGCTCGCCCTTCCTTTCTCCGCCGTCCACTGCTGCTTTGCCGGGTTCTTTCTGGGCAAGAAAAAAGCCGGTCTCCCGGCTGCGGCACAGCTCATCGAACAGATCATCCGCATCGGAGCGGTCTGGCTGCTCTGCGGCATCGCCGCTCAGAACGAAATGGAAATCACCCTGGTGCTGGCGGTCGCCGGTCTGCTGGCCGGGGAGATCGGATCCTCCCTCTTCATGCTCACCGCCGCCTCCGGCGTCCGTTTCCAATGGACGCGTCTGAAAAATTACCGGTCCGGCTGCCGTGCGCTTCTCGGCATGGCGCTCCCACTGACCGGCACGCGCCTGAGCCTCACCCTTTTGCAAAGCGTGGAGGCGGTGCTGATCCCGCTTTGTCTCAAGCAGTCCGGGCTCTCCTCCGCGGAGGCCTTAAGTCTCTACGGCATCCTGACCGGCATGGCGCTGCCGCTCCTGATGTTCCCGAGCGCCCTCAGCTCCTCGCTCTCCGCGATGCTGCTGCCCACGATCTCCGAGGAACAGGCACACGGAAACCGCGCGAAAATTTCGCTAACTATCGAATACACGATCAGCTTCGGCCTGACGATCGGCTTTCTCTGCATGGGCGTCTTCCTCATCTTCGGTGAGGACATCGGCACGCTCCTCTTCGGAGAGCAGCTGGCCAGGAACTTCCTGCGCACGCTCGCGTGGATCTGTCCGGTGCTCTACCTGACCGGGAACCTGAACAGCATCCTGCATGGGCTGGGTCAGACGCCCGTCACCTTTTTCAACCAGCTCATCGCCATCCTATTGCGAATCCTGTGCGTACTTCTGTTCGTGCCCTTACGTGGTATCGAGGCCGTCCTCTGGGGACTGTTGCTCAGCCAGGCCGTTCTCTGCGCGCTCGGCATCCGCGCCGTCGCGCCGCACATCAGAGCAAGCATCGGGCTGGAGACCTATATCTTAAGGCCGCTGGCCGCGTTATTACTTTCGATCGGAGGTGTGTATATCCTGAAACGTCCGCTTTCGCTTCTGCTTGCCGGTATGGAGCTGCTGCAGCTGCTCGCCGGCGTCTGTATCATGACTGTCACGTATCTTACGCTGCTGCTTCTGTTCGGAGGGTGGAAGCTCCTGCGGCGGCTGCGAGCATAGGCGTAATCTGCCGGAACTGATCCGGACTCTACAACTCAGGTAAGTCTACCCTGTAAAAACAGTCCTCCAGCTCTTCCTTTCGCAGGCACATCAGCATGTAGATCGGATAATATGTGACCGCCCCGTCTACGCTCAGCTGATCCAGACAGAAAACATATACATCTGACATTCCATAGGTTTCAATCATGTTGGAGACAGCAGAATGCCGTTTGTAGGTTTTCCCTGACTTGATCTCCAGCGGAATCACTCTCCCTTTCTGCTCGATCACAAAATCCAGCTCTCCCTGCTTCTTATTGCGATAATAATAAAGAGGAAAGCCATGGCAATGCAGCTCCTGCGCCGCAGCATTTTCAAAAATTGCGCCAAAATTGATATCATTATCATGCTTCAGAATGGAAAGCTGTATTCCCTCAGCATACATACTCGCCAGCAGGCCGACGTCGGAAGCAAACAGCTTGAAAAGGCTGGTCGCCCTGGAAAGAACAAGTGGTACTTTCGGTTCACTGACACAGTAGGTGGGAAGCGCCACTCCTGCGTCCTTCAGCCAGAGAAAACTGTTCTCATATCTGGAAAAGACCGCCCTCTCATTCAGATTTTTCATAATAAAGCGCTTGTTCTGATGATTCAGCTCGCTGGGTATCAGATCAAAAATTTCTGCCAGATACAACCTGTTGTCCGGATCATATTTGGCAATATCCTGCCTGTACAACTCACAGATATATTGCTGCACCTGGGCAACCTCCCGCAGATTGTTGGTCTCCAGATATACGCGCACCGCCTCAGGCATTCCCCCGACAACCAGATACAGCCAGAAGAGCTGCAGCAGGCTCTGATGAACTGTCTCCATCACCGGTTTTTTCTTAGCGTAACACGTATAGACATGTGAAATCACTGCATCGCTGATTCCATTGGCGCGACAGAATTCTTCAAAATCCAGCGGAAACATCTCGAGAATGCCCATATAGCCCACCGGCACGGAACGAATATTTTTCATCTCCACGCCCAGCAGCGAACCGCTGAGGATATAACGATAACTTCCCTCTTCCACCAGAAACTTAATTGCTGTCAGTATTTCCATGCACTCCTGTACTTCGTCGAGAAAAATAATGCTTTTCCCCGGTTTCAGCTCTTTCTGTGCAAGCACGGAAAGGCTTAACAGCAATTCTTTGCTGTCCCGGGCTTCCGAAAACAGTTTCCGGGCGTCCTGATTCTCCAGGAAATTCAGTTCTATAAAATCCGGATCAAGT
>JAJPZP010000125.1:0-2454 GCA_021204285.1 Lachnospiraceae bacterium
CCACGACGCCAAGATTCGACTCGTGATGTCCGCCCGCCCGGCTGATCTTCTCGATCATAAACGCACGGATCTCCTCCGCCAGAACCGGATATTCCTCCGGGGAAATTTTTCTGATATCGCCTGTCTGATTGATTTTTTCAAGAACCATGGTCGGCCGCCTACTTTTCTCTGTAGATTAAGGACTTTATCAGCTCAGTCAAAAATTCGTTTCTATAGGGCAGCGCTGCAAGACGCGCGATCGCTCGTGCTGAGATTTCCTCCACATCGCGGCTCGCCTGCGTGAGGCCATGCAGCGTCACATAGGTCGTCTTCTCATTGCGCTCGTCGCTGTGAATCGGCTTGCCAAGCTGTTCGAGCGTGCTCGTCACATCCAGGATATCATCGCGAATCTGGAACGCAAGACCAACGTCGGAAGCAATCTTTTCCACCTCTCCCAGCTCCTCGTCAGAAGCCCCCGCCAGTACTGCACCGACCATCATGGAGGCCTCGAGCAGCGCGCCGGTCTTCAACTCATAAATGAACTCCAGCGTCTCCTGGCTGATCGCGTGCCCGGTGGAGAGCACGTCTACGGTCTGGCCGCCGATCATGCCGTAAATTCCTGCCTTTTTCGCCAGAATCTGAAGCGCCCTCGCCGTGCGCTTCGGGTCGCCCTCCCGGTCAAAGGCGGACGTGGCTGTCTCGAAGGCATAATTCAGCAGGCCATCACCTGCCAGCACGCCCATCGCATGACCGTATTTCGCGTGGGTCGTAAGCTTCCCGCGGCGATACTGATCATTGTCCATCGCCGGAAGGTCATCATGGACGAGTGAGTAAGTATGAATCATCTCGATCGCAGCCATAAAGCACTCGATCACATCGCCCTCGCCGCCAAAAAGGCGGAAGGTCTCTTCCATCAGAATCGGGCGAAGCCGCTTGCCTCCGGCAAGTACGCTGTAATTCATGGCCTCCATGATCTCCTTCTGCGTGCCTGTCTCTTCCGGGAGAAATTTACGCAGAATTTTCTCCACCCGGGCGGTTTTCTCTTTTAACTCTCCGATGCCTCCCATGTGCTCTCCCCTTCCTGTGCGAGTATTTTTATTTGCTTTTCTACATGCTCAATATTTTCATTGCACAATTTCAACAGTTCCATACCTTCCTTATAAAGTGCAAAAGAATTCTCCAGGGAAACGTCCCTGTCCTGAAGCTGTTTTAAAATCTCGTCGATCTGTGACAAAGCCTTTTCAAGATTGAATTTTTCCTCCTGTGTCTGTTCCATCCTGCTCTCCTCCTCACTCCGGCAGCGCGGACTCTACGCGCGCCCGGACGACGCCATCCGTCACACGGATGCGAAGCTGCGAACCCTCCTGTACCTGGGAAATGCTGCGCAGCGCGCTTCCCGACTCCGTCTGTGTGTACGAATAACCCTGCTGCAGACGCAGAAGCGGTGAACAACCCTCCAGAAGTCCCGCGAGCCGCTCCATTCTGTGCCGACGGTCCGCCGTCTTCGTCTCCATCGCGTAACCAAGATCTTTCTGCAGCGCAGACACCCGGGTTCGCCTCTCCCTGATCTGATCGGCCGGACTCTCCCGGTCAAGACGCAGAGCGCGATCCTCCAGCGCGTTCCGCAGGTTCATAATCTTCTGCTCCATCCTATCCGTCAGCTGACAGCCAAAGAGCTCCAGTCCTTCCATCAGCTGCCGATAATCCGTCACCGCCAGCTCCGCCGCCGCGGATGGGGTTGGCGCCCGAAGGTCTGCGACATAATCTGCAATCGTCGTGTCCGTCTCATGTCCCACCGCCGAGATCACCGGAGTGGAACAGGCAAAAATAGCGCGCGCCACTGCTTCCTCATTAAAAGCCCAGAGATCCTCGATCGAACCGCCGCCGCGGCCCACAATCATCACATCCACTCCGCGCGCATCCAGGCGCCGGATCGCGCGCACAATGCTGTCCGCTGCTCCCTCTCCCTGCACCTGCGCGGGGCATAAGATCAGCTGCACATAGGGATTTCTCCGATGAGCGATGTTCATGATATCGCGGATCGCCGCCCCGGTGGGTGCGGTCACAATACCGACTGTCCTGCTGTAGAAAGGGATCGGCTTTTTGAACTGCTCGTCGAACATGCCCATCTCGAGCAGCTCTTTCTTGAGCTGTTCAAATTTCAGATAGAGTGCGCCCTCACCGTCCGGCGTGATCTGTTTTGCGTAAAGCTGGTATTGCCCGGTCCGCTCAAAGACACGCACCGCGCCAAGCGCGATGACTTTCTGTCCGTCCTGCATGCGAAATGACAACCCACTCCTGCGGTCACCGGCAAACATGACACAGGCAATGGCTCCGCTCTCATCCTTCAGGGAAAAATAGATATGGCCGGACGTGTGATATTTGCAATTGGACACCTCGCCCTTCACATAGATCTGCCGCAGCATGAAATCCTGCGCGAACATGTTTTTGATGTATTGATTAACCTGTGCAACG
>JAJPZP010000125.1:2464-4254 GCA_021204285.1 Lachnospiraceae bacterium
CACGCGCGCCGGCCGCTCCAATCCCGGCGGGAACTTCTATTTGATGTATTTATTACCATGCGCACCGGTGTACCCTTTTTTTGCCCCGCTTCTTCCTTCTGTGCGAGCTTCGCGAGCACGCCGTTGACAAAGGCGGGGGATTCGTCCCCTCCGTATGTTTTGGAGAGTTCAACCGCCTCGTTGATCGCAACTTTCTCCGGAATATCCTCGTCGAATTTCATTTCATACAGTGCCAGTCTGAGAATCGTCAGGTCAACACGGCCCATGCGCGCGGTCTTCCACTTCTCGGACACCCCGTCAATCAGGGCGTCAATCTCGGGAATCCGCTCCGCGATCCGCTCATATTTTCCGGAAATATAGGCTTCGTCCTCCGGGCTCACCTCGGTCTCTTCTTTCATATTCTCGACAAACAGGCCGACCTGCTCCGGCATTTCGCCCTGCTCATTGAACTCCACGCGAAAGAGGAGCTGAAATATGCGCTCCCGCAGTTCTCGTCTCTTCATCTTCATCCTCCAAAAACCGGGGACTGCCGCGGCAGGCCACTTAGCTGTCCCGAACTCTACGCCAGCGCTACACCGGCCACCCGGACATTCACCACCGACACGTTCATGCCTGTCATGCTCTCGATCGCAGCCTTCACCTTCTCCTGCACGATTCCGGACACCTCGAGGATGTTCGTTCCAAACTCCATATTCAACGCGAGGTCTACCTTCACATCCGTGTCCGTTACTTCCACACGGACGCCTTTCTGCAGGCTCTTCATGCCCATCTTCGCCACCAGCTCATTCCGGATATTGCCGGCCATGGACGCGACGCCCTTCACTTCGGTGGCCGCCATGCCCGCGATGATCGCAACGACCTCGTCCGCAATCTGCACCGCGCCTTTCCCCTCATCCTCCTGAATAATATGGGTGGCTCTCTCCATCTTCTCCATAACGGATACCTCCTTCTCAATTGTCGCCTGGGTTCGACCCTGCTCCCTGCCCTACTCTTTGGCTACAGGGGCACGTTTGTTTCCTGTGTTACGTTCTGGCTACAGGGATGCGCTCCCTCCTCGGACCTCTGTCTTAAGAACCCGCTCTCGCTCAGTGCGGAGCGTAACGGTACTAAGCTCAACCTTCGCCCCTGTGAGGCTCGGTTTCGCCAAGTGTCGACGCTCCACAATGGTTCTTAAGACAGAGGTCCGATACGGGAGCGCTACGCAGTGGCAGACGAACAGTGCACAAGGTCACTTTGCATGACCGGCCTTACCCGGTCAAACGCCCTACAATGGCAAGTAGACAATATAGCAACAAACAGAAAACACAATAACCTGCCAACCACACAATAACAGGCGACAACAATACTTCTTCATAGATATGGTAAGTATAGCAAAATATCTTCCCTTTGAAAAGAAGAATTTTGCCACCATATTTATATCCCCCGTGAGGGATAACCCTGACAGGGCCACGTGGCTGACCCCTGGCGAATCCGGGACAATACGCCGATGCGTGAGCCCGGAGCGGGGTGTATCTGTATCGGGACCATCGGGGAGCGTCGGCACTTAGCGAAGGCGAGCGCCGCGTAGCGGCACGAAGCCTGAGCTTAGTGTCCGCTACGCTACCCGCTGAGCGAGAGCGAGTCCCGGGGCAGATACACTCCGCCCCGGGCGCCCCCCCGCGTCATCTTCCGAATTCGCTCAGCCGCAGCCCCTCGTTGCTGTCCAGGGGCATCCCGATACTCCAGCTGTTTACCCCAAGCAGGAGCGGGCGTGCGTTGAGGTCCTTGAGTTTTTTGATGTCGGAGGTGCG
>JAJPZP010000034.1 GCA_021204285.1 Lachnospiraceae bacterium
GATTTTATTCTTTTTGGTATAAATCTATAGTCCGGCGAAGTGGGAAAGTTTTATTCAATCTTATAATCCACCTCGTATATCGACCGTTGGTTTAGCACCGGTAGAGAACAAATTCCTGCTGTTTTATTTGTTTACTGTCCACTCTGGGCCTTATAATGCTCTCCCCAGTCCCACATGGCATCGAGGATCGGTTTCAGGCTGTAGCCCAGTTCGGTCAGCGTGTATTCCACATGAGGCGGCACTTCGGGAAATACAGTGCGGATCACAAGGCCGCTCTCCTCCATCTGCCGCAGCTGCGCCGTCAGCACCTTCTGGGAGACATGGCCGATGGATTTCTTCAGTTCCCCAAAGCGCTTCGTCCCCGGCATCAGGTCGCGGAGAATCAGTACCTTCCACTTATCGCTGATCAGCGTTAAAGTTGTCTCCACCGGGCAGGCCGGCAGCTCCTTCGCCGGTTTTTCCTGTATGTCTTTCGCTGTTTCCATGGTAAGTTCCTCCTTATAGTTTCTTTTTAGTGACTACAGCATAAAACTGTGCTTACTTTACAAATCATCTGTACGGATTTATTATATGGTTAACAGGAGGGAAATGCAAGTGGTTTCCCGCGGGTAACTATAGCACAATATTGTGCGTACTTCACAGGGTCGAAAATTACTGCTACGATAAGACCAGCAAAAAGAAAAACCCGTACAGGAAACCACAAGGAGGTAAACATCATGAAGAAAGTACTTATCATCAACGCAAGCAAGCGCCGTAATGGCAACTCCTATGCTATGGCAAAGAAATTTGCCGGGCAGCTGGAAGGAAAGGCCGAGGTCACGACTTTTAACATCGGCGAAAAGGATGTGCGCGTATGTCTTGCCTGCAATGGCTGCAAGCGTCAGCACACCCCCAACTGTGTCCAGAAGGATGACTTCACTGCTCTGATCCCCGCCATCGACAGCTGCGACGCCATGCTGATCCTGGCTCCTGTCCATTGGGACCAGTTCCCCGCCCAGTTGAAGGCTTTCCTGGATCGCACCTACTCCTTCATGGACTTCACCCAGCCGGATATGTCCATGGCCACCCGCAAGGACAAGAAAGTGGCCGTTTTCTTCTTCGCCGGCTTCGGCCCCGTGGATGTGTATACCCAGATGGTGGAGACCAACCTGAAGAGCTTCGCCACCGCCGGCTTCCGGGATTACAAGGCCTATGTGGCCGGCAATGCCAACGTTCCCGGTTCCGTCATGGAGAACGCTGACGCCCTGAAGGCCGACGACGAAGTGGCCGCCTGGCTCATCGCCTGATTGCTGACATGACAAATCTGGATTATCTGAAAATGCTGGTGGAAGACATCCATTCCACGATAGTCGCCACCATCGGCACGGGCGGGCATCCCCAGACCCGCGCCATTGACATGATGCTCTGGGATGAAAAGGGCGTGTATTTCCTGACGGCGAAGGGCAAGGCCTTCTATACGCAGCTCATGGAGCAGCAGTACATCGCGCTCTGTGCCACGAAAGACAAAAAGAGCATATCCCTGCACGGGAAGGTTCGGAATATCGGCAACGAAAAGCTGGATGCGATTTTTGAAAAAAATATCTATATGCAGCAGATTTATCCCGGCAATACGCGCGACGCTCTGGAAGTGTTCCAGTTATATGAGGCCAATGGGGAATACTTTGATATCAGCGATCCCTCCCATGTGACGCGGGACAGCATCGTGATCGGCCAGCCCCAGGCCATGGAGAGCGGCTACTTTGTGGGAGAGCAGTGCATTGGCTGTGAGCTGTGCTATTCTGTCTGCCCACAGAAATGCATCAATATCTCCACCAGACCGGTGGTCATCGACCAGAGTCGCTGTCTGCACTGCGGCCGCTGTGCCAAGAGCTGCCCGGAACAGGCGATTGAGAAAAGAGGATAAGCCATGACACAGGACGAACGCAGAATTTATCTGATCCGGGCGCTTCTCGCGGAGGAGGCCCGCTATCAGGAAATGGAAATCCCGTCCGACGTGCCGCAGCAGAAACGTCTCCTGCGGGCGCTGTTCAACGTGCGCATGCCACGGCCGGTCAGCGGGGAATTTCTGAAGATACAGGACGCTTATTTGCAGGAAGAAACCAGTCGAAAGGGCATTACAGAGCTTTCCGACTTGACGCCGGTGCAGGAGGGCGTCTACCTCTGGCAGGGTGACATTACCACGCTGCGCTGCGGGGCGATTGTGAACGCCGCCAACTCGCAGATGCTGGGCTGCTTCTGCCCCAACCACGGCTGTATTGACAACGCCATCCACACCTATGCGGGGATTCAGCTTCGCGCCGCCTGCGCCGAGCTGATGGAGCGGCAGGGACAGGAGGAAGAAACCGGCAGGGCGAAAATCACGCCTGCTTTCAATCTTCCCTGCGACTATGTGCTGCACACCGTCGGTCCCATCATCCGGGGACGGCAGACGGAAGAAGACCGCGAGCTGCTCGCTTCCTGCTACCGCTCCTGCCTCACGCTCGCGGAGCAGAATGATGTCAGGAGCGTCGCGTTCTGCTGCATCTCCACCGGAGAATTTCATTTTCCGAATGACAGGGCGGCGCAGATCGCGGTCAGCACCGTGAAGGAATACAAAGAACAGTTAAGCAACGAAATCGAGGTGATTTTCAATGTCTTTAAGGACATCGATTTACAGATCTACCGGAAGCTTCTCCGGTGAAAGGGTCAGCGAGGTGACGCCTCTGTATACCACAGCGGCCGATAAAATCCAGTGCCTGAAGGAGGAACTGGATACGGCGGACGCCATCGTGATCGGCGCGGGAGCCGGTCTTTCCGCCTCCGCGGGCATGAGCTACAGCGACGAGCGCTTTGAAAAGACCTTCGCTGATTTTCATCAGAAATATGGCATCACGGATATGTATTCCGGCGGCTTCTATCCCTTTGATACACTGGAGGAATACTGGGCCTGGTGGTCGCGCCATATCCTGGTCAACCGCTATGAGGCAGGCGTCGGGAAGCCCTATTCCGATCTGCTTGCGCTGGTAAAGGATAAAGATTATTTCGTGCTGACCACCAACGTGGACCACCAGTTCCAGCTGGCCGGATTCGATAAGAAACGCCTGTTCTATACGCAGGGCGATTACGGCCTCTGGCAGTGCTCGAAGCCCTGCCACGACAGAACCTATGAGAATGAGGATGTAGTTCGGAAAATGGTCGCCGAACAGAAGGATATGAGGATCCCATCGGAGCTGGTTCCCCGCTGCCCGCTCTGCGGCGCGCCCATGAACATGAATCTGCGCTGCGACAACAGCTTTGTGGAGGACGAAGGCTGGCACAAAGCCGCTGAACGCTACAACGATTTTATCCGGCGGCATCAGAATCTGCACATCCTGTTCCTGGAGCTTGGCGTGGGGGCGAACACTCCGGTCATCATCAAATATCCCTTCTGGCAGATGACTGCCAGGAACCCGAAAGCTGTATACGCCTGCATCAACAAGGGAGAATCCATGTGCCCGCAAGAGATCCAAAAACAGTCCATCTGCATCGATGACGATATCGGGCGGGTGCTGTGTAAAATATAGTGCAATGAAAACTGCTAATTCTTCGGCTTTACGAGTACATAAATATACGGGTTGCTATGCTCATCATAGTCCTCTTCCGTGTCTGTTTCATAATGCACATATATATTTTCGCCTTCTTTAACGCTGATTTCTTCATAATAAGAACTTTCCTGAAACCGGGTCACAAATTCTTCCGGAAGTTCACAGGTATCCATCAGATCGTCTGATATGGCCTCCACACCGGAATTGTTCAGCATGCTGTTTAATTCACGGAGATCGGTTCCGGTCATTTCGAGGTTTTCCACTTTGTCCGCCTCAATATCGATATAAACCATATAATGCACGCTGATGATAAACCCATCATTGTCCACCGTTACATAAGCAGTTGCCTCAATATCTGACGAAGCATTACTGTAGAGATATCCGCTTACCGTATAGCTGTCATCGTTATACCTTTCCTGAGGATCATCGATCATGACGGAATCACAGCCGTCCTCAAAAGCCGACTGCAGCGCATATACCGATTCTGACGCCACAGCAATCTGCGCATTCATCGCCCGATTCGCTGAAATGACAGGGGGAACATAAACTGCAATCAGCAGAAAAACCGGTACTAATACAATGGCAAGCACGTATTTTTTCGCTTTTGGGATTTCCAACCCGCATGCTGCCGCTACCTGTTTTGCATTCCTGCTGATATCGTC
>JAJPZP010000123.1:0-8259 GCA_021204285.1 Lachnospiraceae bacterium
TATGTGTCCTTGCATGCAAGCATGCAGTCCACATAGCCGCCGTCCGGGACTTTTAAAGTACATTACCGGATCTTTCTTCCTTCCAGGTAATAGCGCTTCTCCTGCGCGTGCCCCATCGAGAATGTCTTTCTGGGCAGCGCGCCGTCTGCGACCACGCCGCGGAAGAGCTGACTCTTCTCCATAGGAGGAAGCAGGAACCCAATTGCCCCGTCCGCCTTTGCGAGATCCGCAAGCGTATCGTCGCCGTGGATGTAGTCGACCTCGCCGGAATTCCGGGTGAGATAATCATCGAGGAATGCCTGCAACACGCCGACCGTCAGCTGACTTTTCGCCGGGTCGAGATAAACCGTGCCGCTCTTCTCTCCCGCGAACCAGGTCACCGGATAACCGCCCTTTGCGCACCATCCTGTCTCCAGTTCCTTCAGGAGCGCCTCCGGCTCCACACCGGTCACGATCCGGTGGATCGGCTCGAAGACCTGCGCCTCGTCGTGAATGTTTTCCAGCTCCACAAGCGCCCAGCGGACCGGGTGATTCGAGACATCCTCATCCGGATGCGCGGCCTTCAATTCCTCGTAGCAGGCTTTCGCCGTCGCCAGGGAATGGTTGCCGTCGCCGACCGCAAAGAGCACCGGCGTTCCGTCAAGTCCCTCATATTTTTCCCCGATCGTCTCCGTGTAGGCGGCAAGCCGCGCCTCAAAGTCCGCGAGAACTTTTCCGTCCACCAGCCAGCCGCTGATGTGCCCGCCTCCCTGCATCAGGTTGAAGTCATAGAGCTTCGGCAACGTATCCTTTATCGCGCCAATCGGCTCGATCAACATCTTTTTGTGGTCGTCGCAGAGCATCAGAATATGCGGCAGCTCGATCGACGCGTTCCGCCGCACACGCATACGCGGAGGGATCCGCTCGACCACCGTCTTCTCCGTCGCGCGGATTGCGGAAGTCGAACCCTTGTTGTAATCATAAGCGTCCAGATCCACCTTGCCGATCAGGCCCTTGCGAATGGAGCCGTTCAGCAGCGTGCGCTCCACATAGACCATGGAGTGCTCACAGGTCTGGAACACGCCGTCCTCCATATATTTTTCCATGGTGAGGTTGATCTTTCTGACCTTTTCCTCCTCATCCGGCGCTCCTAAGTCCGCCTCCGGCAGGATCAGGTTGACCGTAGACGGCTTATTCCCCGCGATCCTGCGCACCTCTTCCCAGTACTCCGGCTGGGATGTAAACTGGTCGCAGGCGATCACGGACCATGCCTCGCAGGACGTCCCCTGCGGAAGCAGAATATCTGCTGCTGAAAATACGCTCATGAATGTACCTCCTAGTTAAATCTCTGTATTTTAATTTCCCGCCGCAAAAGCTTCGATGATGTCCACCAGCTCCGCGCCGATGCGCTTCGAGGCTTCCTTCGTACCCGCGCCGATATGCGGAGTGCAGCTGACCGACGGATGGGACGCCAGCTCCCAGTTCGGGGTCTTCTCACTCAGCCAGACATCCAGTCCCGCCGCACGCACCTTACCACTGTTCAGCGCATCCAGAAGCGCCGCCTCATCTACATTCGCACCACGGGAGACATTGACGATCACCACACCATCTTTCATCTTCGCAATGCTTTCCGCGTCGACCATCGGCTTTCCGTCGCTCGGAGCGCAGAGGACGATCACGTCGGACGACGAAATCATCTCATCCATGGGAACAAAGTGCATCGTCTCGCACTCGCAGCCTTCCGGTTTGTGGCGATGTACACTGGAGAGGACGTTCATTCCGAGCGCCTGTGCCTTCTTGCCGACCAGCTGCCCGATCCGGCCGTAGCCGATGACACCCATCGTCTTGCCGTCGAGTTCAAAGCCTTTGGAATAGGCCTTCTTCTCCCAGCGCTCCTGCCGCATCGTGCTGCCCGCGATCGAGATCGATCTCGCGCAGGAGAAGAGAAGCGCGATTGCCAGCTCTGCCACCGCGTTCGAGGACGCCCGCGGCGTGTTGCGCACCGTGATGCCGTTCTCCTCGGCATACTTCACCGCGATATTGTCCACGCCGACACCGGCGCGAATGATCAGCTTCAGGCGGCTGCCCTTCACCGCATCGATCTGCGACTCCTTGATCTTTGTCGCTGAACGGATCACGACGCCGTCGAATTCCCGCAGGGCCGCGCCCAGCTCCTCCGCCTCATAATATTGTTCCACAACCTCGATGCCGTCTGCCTTAAGCTTCTCGACAGCACCCGCATCCATACCGTCCGTTACCAGAATACGCATAATTTACCCCCTTGTCAATGTTTTTACAATCCAGAGCAGCAGGCGGTCTCAAGGCCTGCTGCTCGATGACTTAAAATCTAGCAGTTCTCCGCCTCAAATTTCTTCAGGCACTCCACCAGAGCCTCAACGCCCTCCTTCGGCATCGCGTTGTAGCTCGAGGCGCGCAAACCGCCGACCGAACGATGTCCCTTCAGGGTGTCAAAGCCGGCCTCCTTCGGGCAGGCGACCACCTTCGCATCCAGATCTGCGTCTCCGGTAACGAAAGTGACGTTCATGAGACTGCGATCTCCTTCCACAACGGTTCCCTTGAAGAGCTTTGAGCTGTCAAGGAAATCGTAGAGCACCTTCGCCTTTTCCTCATTCTTTTTCGCCATCGCCTCAAGGCCGCCAAGAGACTTCAGATATTTGAACACCTTGCCGCAGGCATAGATCGCCCAGCAGTTCGGCGTGTTGTACATGGATCCATTGTCCGCATGCGTCTTGTACTGCAGATAGATCGGCAGATCGGTGAGATCGTCGCGGATCAGATCCTCGCGGATGATTACAACCACCATGCCGGCCGGTCCGACGTTCTTCTGCACGCCCGCATAGATCAGGCCATAGTCGGAGACATTGCAGGGCTTTGAAAGGAACATCGAGGACTGGTCGGATACAAGAATGTGACCCTTCGTGTTCGGCAGCTTCGGATAGGTGGAACCGTGAATCGTCTCATTCTCACAGATGTAAACATAATCCGCATCATCCGGGATATCAAGATCTGAGCAGTCCGGGATATAGGAATAATTCTTATCTTTGCTCGAAGCGGCGACAACCACCTCGCCGACTTTCTTCGCCTCGGCAATTGCCTTCTTCGACCAGGCACCGGTCTCGATGTAAACGGCCTTGCCGTTCTTCATCAGATTCATCGGAACCATTGAAAACTGCAGCGTCGCGCCGCCCTGGATGAAGAGCACCTTATAGTTGTCCGGAATGCCCATCAGATCTCTTAAGTCCTGCTCGGCCTCATCGAAGATCTGCTGATAAACTTTCGAACGGTGCGACATCTCCATCACGCACATGCCCGACCCCCGATAGTTCATCATCTCATCGCGGATCTCCTCCAGCACCGGCTCCGGCATCATCGCCGGACCTGCAGAAAAATTATACGTACGACCATACTTCATAAGAAACTACCTCCTGTAAATTAATTTTAATACCGCTATCTGAAAAACCGTTCTGCCATGCCGGACAGGGACTCCCTGCCGGCACGGCTTTCGAACCGTTCCTTCATTCCTCCTACTTCAACAGTCCTGTGCGCTCGTTGAATTCACAGATCAGCTCATCCAGATCCTTCGCCTGCGCATGAACCGCATCCCAGGTGCCCTCGGTGTCGTACCAGAGCGCGTTCAGCTCCTCGCTCGTCTTGCCCTGCTGCTCAACCCAGGTGTAATATTTGAGATTGTGCACGCGCTTGCGGTCGGCGTAGGTCATCTCCATCAGATTATCAGTCTTCAGGTTCAGAATATGGAGATTGTGATCCAGGCGCGCCTCATTCACATCGTAGGCGCCATACATCTCGTTCAGCTCATTGATACGGCTCTGGTACATGACCGCGGAGTCGGTCAGAACAGTCACGACAACATCCTTCTCGGTAAACTCGTAGTACTTCGCCATCTTGATGCAGCAGAGCATATTCGCGATGCCGGAAATGCCGAGCCAGGTCAGCTTCTCGATCAGTTCGTCGTCAAAGCCGAGCGCCTCCTTCATGTACTTCTGCCCCTCCGACGTGTTGAAGAGGCGAAGCAGTCTCTGCGAATCTTCGTCGTCGATCGCGATCGCCATGTCAGAGTTCTTAACATTGTGAATCCACGGAATGTGCTTGTCGCCGATGCCCTCGATGCGGTGGCCGCCAAATCCATTGCACAGAATGGTCGGGCACTGCAGCGCCTCGCCGACGCCGAGCTTCATCTGCGGATGCAGCTCTTTCAGGCGGTCGCCTGCGGACATCGTCCCGGCGGAACCGGAGGTGAAGCAGGCGCCCGCGAGCCTTTCGCCCGGCTTCTTAATTGCATTGTAAACGTCCTCCAGCGCGTTGCCGGTCACATTATAGTGCCAGAGCGGATTGCCCATCTCCTCGAACTGGTTGAAAATCATGTACTGCGGATCCTGCTTGAGCTCATTCGTCTTGTCGAAGATCTCCTTCACGTTCGACTCGCAGCCCGGCGTCGCGATAACCTCCGCGCCGATCTCATGCAGCCAGTCAAAACGCTCCTGGCTCATTTCCGCCGGAAGAATCGCCACGCCCTGCGCGCCCATCAGGCGGGAGTTGAAGGCGCCGCCGCGGCAGTAGTTGCCGGTGGACGGCCATACAGCCTTGTGCTTCTGCACGTCGAACTGTCCGGTCACAAGGCGCGGAGCCAGGCAGCCAAAGGAAGCGCCGACCTTATGGCAGCCGGTCGGAAACCATTTGCCGACCATCGCGATGATGCGGCAGGGCACGCCGGTCAGCTCACTCGGCAGCTCTACATAGTTCGGAACCTCCTGGAAAAGCCCGCCGGACTCCTTCGGCTCATTCTTCCAGGTGATGCGGAACAGGTTCAACGGGTGCACATCCCAGAGTCCTACATCTTTCAGCTTATCCTTTATCTTTCCGGGGATCTCCTCCGGATGCTGCATCTCGTGGATCGTCGGGATGATAATGCCGTTCTCCTTCGCGTTCTGAATATTCCGCTCAAGAGCGGCCTCGTTTTTTGTCAGATCAATCATAGATAAATAACCTCCTGCTGTTTTATCTTATGCTTAAATTTTATAAGAAAAGAATTTTTGCGTCAACAATGCAGTAAATGAAAAAGAAGCTGTCAAAATTCGATCAAAATGATAGATTTTCGGCAGCTTCTCTGTGTTTTAAACTATCAAAATGATATCGTCGCTATCTATTTGATAGTTTTATTCGTTCCAAATTTTTTTAATTTACGGTAAAATGTCGCAATCCCGATTCCCATCATCCGGGCCAGTTCTTCATTCGGCACTCCCGATGTCTGCTGATACTGCAGGGCACGGCGAAAGGTCTCCTCCTCCAGCTTCGGAAGGTTCAGGCTGGTATTCGTCCAGCCCACAGACTCCGGGCGTATTCTCTGCGGCAGAAGATCGGCACTGACTTTTCCCTCCTCCCGCTGCATGTTCACGACATACTCCATCGCGCTCTTCAGCTCCCGGATATTGCCGGGCCAGTCGTAGCCTTCCACGGACTCCCAGAAAGCGGGATCAATATCGGTAATCTTCTTTCCCAATGTTCTCGCACAGTTGCTTAAGAATTCCAGGGCAAGCGGGCGCAGATCCTCCTTGCGCTCTCTGAGCGGCGGGATCTCGATCGGCAGCACATCCAGCAGATACAGAAGGCCGCGCTGAAAACGTCCCTTTGCGCAGAGCTCCACAAGATCAGCGCTCGTCGAGGCGATGACACGAAAACTTACTTTCCGGCTCTTCTGGGATCCAATGCGCCGCATCTCATGACGTTCGAGCAGCGGCAGCGCATCCACATCGTCGAGGAACAGCGTGCCGCCTGCGGCCGCCTCCAGACGTCCCGGCCTGCCGCGGCTGCCAGCTCCCCCGGTTCCCGCCACTCCGAAAAGATATTCCTCCGTCTGCTGCGCCGGCAGCATCCCGCAGTCAATCCGCACAAAGGGTTTATCCGCATATACGCTCTGTTCATGGATCGCCTGGGCATAGAGCTCCTTGCGCAGGCCATCCTCCGCATAGAGAAGCACATTGGACGGTGAGAGCGCAGAGCTGCGAATCCGTTCACGCACCTCCATGATCTGCTGTGAAACTCCTTTAATCTGCGAGAAGGCGGTTGGCTGCCGTTCCCTGCGCCTGAGAGCCGCATCATCTGTGAAGATCAGCACACGGTCAAAATGCTCGACACTGACCTGATAGAGGCTGCCCGCAACACAGCAGCTGCCGCTCCCGCAGCTCAGACGATAGACATCCATCTGGCCGAGCTTTTCGCCGGTCGCTTCGACAGCAATCGGCTGTTCGCCGAGCTGGTAGAGCCGCTCTTCAATCAGAGTCCGCCCGGTGCGGTTGATCTTTTGTATATTTCCCTCACCATCCAGCATCAGAATGCCGAGCGCAGTGCGGTTCAGCGCGAAATCCATCATGGAGAGCAGCTCGCGGTTGCGGTCGGCCTCCGTCTGCTGCATCGCCTCGAAAGCGATCAGATTTGCGATCTGCTCGATAAAAGCAAAATAGGTGCCGCTTTCTCCCCGGATTCGCTCCCACTGCTTCTGATCGTCGCTGACAAAACCGATCACGCCGAGTACCTTCCCGTTCGCGACGATCGGCGCCAGCATCTGCGCGACATCCCGGCAGGTGTCCCGCTCTTCACAGCGGCGGCAGGCCGGATGGCCCTTCGGACGCGTCATCATCTGCGGTTTTCCGCTGTCGATCGCCGTCTGCAGAATATATCCGCTGAGTTCCAGGCTGGCTCCCACATTGAGGTTGCTGTTCTCCCCCTTGCTCACGATGCGGATCATCTGATCGTCTACAACCGTTACCGGCATGCGCACAAGCTGAGAGATCACCTCGGCATAGCGTTCCAGTGACGGCAACATTTTATAGAGAATATTCTGCTCCATAACAGGCCTCCACTCCGTTTTCTTCCGGAAAATAAGCTGCTTTTATTGTAACAGACTATCAATATGATAGCAAGAAGGAATGTAAAGTTCTACTCTTCCACATTGACAAAATCCATATTTTCGTTATCATTGGATTCAGGGATTAAAAAGGAGGAATCATCACGTGGGCATACAGGCAGAAAGGATCTATGTCGATCAGGCGGCCACTTCTTTTCCAAAGGCTCCCGAAGTTGCAGAAGCCATGCTGCGCTATATGACAGAAGGCGGCAGCAATGTAAACAGAGGCAGCTATTCATCCGCCTATGCCGCTGAGGGTGTTCTGTTTGAGACACGCGAGGCTCTGGCGAGGCTTTTTCACGCGGAGGACTGTAAGAATGTCATCTTCACTTCCAACGTCACGACAGCGCTCAACTTCCTTCTGAAAGGACTTCTGCACCCCGGTGATCATGTGATTGTCTCTTCCATGGAGCATAATGCAGTCATGCGCCCGCTCCGTCAGCTGGAAGCCATCGGTGTCTCTTTCGATCGGATTCCCTGCCGTCGTGATGGCAGCATGGACGTAAGCCTTCTGCCCGGACTGCTGCGGCCAAACACCAGAGCTGTGGTGACAACGCACGCTTCCAATGTCTGTGGTACACTGCTTCCTGTCTCAGACATCGGCGCATTCTGCCACAGTCACGGACTGCTTTATATTCTTGACAGTGCGCAGACGGCGGGCGCTTTTCCCATTGATATGCAGACCATGCATATCGACGCCCTCGCTTTTACAGGGCACAAAAGCCTCCTTGGCCCGCAGGGCATCGGAGGCTTTGTGTTGAGGGGAGATCTGGCAGAACACATGGAGCCGCTGATCACCGGCGGAACCGGAAGCCTCTCACATACGGAGCAGACGCCCTCTTTCCTGCCAGACAAATTTGAAGACGTAACATTAAATCTTCCCGGAATTTATTGTCTTTTTGCCGCCTTGAACTATATTAAGCGGACAGGTTCCGACTCGATTCTGAAAAAAGAGCTTCAGCTGACCGGACAATTTCTGGACGGCGCCGCGAAGATTTCCCGCCTTCACATCATCGGACAAACAGATACCGCCAATCGTGCGCCCGTCGTTTCCGTGCAGACAGAGGGCCTTGATCAGGCAAAATGCGCCTGGCTTCTGGACTCTGCATACCACATTCAGGTTCGCGTAGGACTGCACTGTGCGCCCTCAGCCCACAAAACACTCGGCACCTTTCCCACCGGCACAGTCCGCTTTTCCTTCGGACATTGGAACACGGAGGAAGAAGTGGCCTTCTGTCTGAATGCTCTGAAGGAGATTTGCAATGGAATTTAGACAGCTTGAAGCTTTTGTAGCGGTTGCAGAGCAAAAAAGCTTTTCTGCAGCCGCGGATTACCTG
>JAJPZP010000123.1:8269-13983 GCA_021204285.1 Lachnospiraceae bacterium
TCTCTCACAGTCAACCGTCAGTTCACATATCAAAAATCTGGAAAAAGAGCTGCAATGCCAGCTCATTGTCCGGACAACCAGAAGCCTGAAGCTCACAGCAGAGGGAGAAACTTTTCTGCCCTACGCAAAACGAATCACCCAGACACGGGACGCCGCTCTGACTTCCCTGAAGCAGACGCCTCAGGCTGTGTTTCGCCTGGGCGCATCCTCAATTCCATCTGCATGGCTGCTTCCGAATATCCTCAGCCGGTTTCATGAGGATCATCCGGGCATCTCCTATGATGTTCAGCAAAAGGACAGTGCAGGAATTTATGAAATGGTCATGGACGGCACCATTGACCTTGGTCTGATCGGTCAAAAATATTCCTCTTCCAGGTGCGAATTCATTCCCTTCTGTCACGATCAGCTCTTTCTCGTGATGCCTGCCACGGAGCCTTATCTTCGCCTGAAAGCAGAAAAAACGGATATCCGCAGGATTCTCGAATATCCGTTCATCATGAGAAAACACGGTTCCGGCACCTGGTCTGCAGCAGTGCAGGCGCTTGAACCCTATGGTGTGTCAGCCCGTTCTCTGCATGTCGTTCTTTCTACCAATGATCTGCAATCACTGCTACAGATGGTCGCCGGAGGAATGGGCATTTCTATCTGCTCGGAATACTCCATTCGCGGATTTGAAGAGCAAAAACGCGTGATATCTTACCCTTTGGGAGAAAAATCCAGGCGCTGCTTTTATATCTGCCGCTCTCTGAACCGACAGGAAACTCCGCTGATGAGACAGTTTATCCGGTGTGCGGTGGAGACATGCAGCGCACAGGAAATGTTATGAAACCGCAATTCCCCTCTCCGCGAAGGCCTGCATCAGCCGGTCCATATCACCCGGAATCGAAATCGGTTCGCCGCAGGAACGGATCGCGTTCTCAACATCTTTCAGGCCGTTACCGGTGACAACGGAGACGACCGTCGCATCGGCCGGGATCTTCCCCTGCTCGCAGAGCTTTTTGAGGCCGGCCGTGCCGGTGACGCCGGCAGGCTCACCGAAAACACCACAACTTGAACCGAGCAGCTTCTGCGCCGCCATAATCTCCTCATCCGAGACATTGACCGTCAGGCCGTTCGACTCCCGGATCGCCATCAGTGCCTTGTCCGCATTGCGCGGCACGCCGACCGCGATAGAATCCGCGAGCGTATTTTCCTCCATCGGATACCAGTCCTCACCCGTTTCAATCGCGCGGTTCAGCGGGCAGCAGCCGCTCGCCTGCGCCGAGATCAGACGCGGCAGACGGTCAATAAAGCCGATGGCATAGAGATCCTTTAAGCCCTTCCAGAGTCCGGCAATCGTACAGCCATCGCCAACGGAAATCGCGATATAATCCGGGACTTTCCAGCCCAGCTGTTCCATGATCTCAAGCCCCACTGTCTTCTTCCCCTCGGAGAGATAGGGATTGATCGCCGCGTTGCGGTTGTACCAGCCCCACTTGTCGATCGCCTGCTTCGAAAGCTCGAAGGTATCCTCATAAGAACCCTGCACGGAGACAACTGTCGCTCCAAAGGTCATAAGCTGCGCGACCTTGCCCTTCGGTGCCCGGGACGGTACGAAGATATAAGTCGAAAGACCCGCGGCAGCCGCATTGCCCGCAAGAGAGGAGGCCGCGTTGCCGGTCGAGGAACAGGCGATTACCTTTGCCCCGGCTTCGCCCGCCTTGGCGACCGCCATCGACGAGGCGCGGTCTTTCAGCGACGCAGTCGGATTGAGGCCATCGTCCTTCACATAAAGCTTTGCGATGCCAAGCTCCCCGGCCAGCCGCGGAGCCTCATAGAGCGGCGACCAGCCGACGCGCAGCGGCGGCGCGGGCGTCTTTTCCTCCACGGGGAGCAGCTCACGGTAACGCCACATCGAGCGCTCTTCGCGCTTCGAGAGCTTCTCTTTCGTCAGACTCTCTTTGATATAATCATAGTCATACACGATATCGAGGATGCCGCCGCAAGAGCAGTTCGTCAGATTCGGAACCGCCTCATAGGTTTTGCCGCAGCGGACACACTTTCCATATTTTACATTTTTCATCTTATCTTCTTTCCCCTTCCACTGACAGCTACAGGGCATCAAAGATCATCCGGTTTTTGACACCCTGTATATCATCGTTTATTTTCTTCAGGATATACTATGCTCAGCGCTCCTCGCGGAAATACGAGGTTCCCAGGCTCGCCGGAGGCTGATTCTCCGGTTTATTTCTGCGGCTGGTAAAGACCAGCACAATGATCGTCACGAGATACGGGAACATCTTGAAGACTTCCTGCATCGCGCGGGAAAGTCCCGGCACATAGATATACAGAATATACAATGCGCCAAACAGGATGGACCCCCAGATCGCACTGCGCGCATTCCACAACGCCATGATGACAAGTGCAATTGCAAGCCAGCCCCGGTCTCCAAAGCCATTCTCAATCCAGGTCCCGCCGAGATAATCCATAACATAATAGAGTCCGCCAAGCCCCGCGATGGCCGCGCCGATGATCGTCGCAGTATACTTGTAACACGTGACATTAATACCGGCAGCGTCCGCCGTCGCCGGGCTCTCTCCGACTGCCCGCAGATTCAGGCCACGCCGTGTCTTCGTCAGAAACCACGTAATTACAAAGGCCAGAATGATGGAAAGGTAAGTCAGAAAGCCATAGGAAAACAGCAGCGTCCCGACAACCGGAATCTCGGAGAGCACCGGGATTGTCGTGCGGAAAGCCTCGCCCGTCGTCTTCACGGAAATCTGCCCGACGCCGCCCGCAAGTTTCGAGAGTGAGCCACCGAAGAAATTTCCGAAGCCGGTGCCGAAGGTCGTGAGCGCGAGGCCGACCACATTCTGGTTTGCGCGCAGGGTAATCGTGAGGAAGGCGTAAATCAGGCCGCCCAGTGCAGATACCAGCACTGCCATCGCGAAGGCGATCAGAAGCCCCACCAGTCCGTTTGGATTCTCCACGGAATTCTCATAGAAAAAAGCTCCCATCAGGCCGGACACACCACCCATATACATAATGCCCGGAATACCAAGGTTCAGGTTCCCCGATTTTTCAATCAGGATCTCACCGGAGGCTCCGAACAGAATCGCGATGCCCTGGCCGATCGCCTTCTGGATAAAGGTTAAAATCAGATTCATATTCTCAGGCCTCCTTCTGCTTTTTACGGAATTCCAGTTCATAGTTGATAAAGAACTCACAGCCGATCAGGAAGAACAGAATGATACCCGTGATAATGTCGGAGGCATTCTTGTTCAGGCCGAACTGCGTCGCGATCTGAATCGCACCCTGCTGCATAAAGACCAGCAGCGCGGAGATCAGAATCATGAAGAAGGGATTGAACTTCGCCATCCAGGCCACGATAATCGCTGTGAAACCGCGTCCGTTCGCCGTACTGGTTGAGATCGTGTGTCCTGCGCCGCAGACCGTCACCATACCCGCCAGTCCGCAGATCGCGCCGGAAATCATCATCGTGCGTTTGATCACACGCTTTACATTGATGCCGGCATAGCGGGCTGTGTTCTGACTCTCACCGACAACGGCAATCTCATAGCCCTGCTTGCTGTAAGCCATATAGTAATACATCAGTGCAGTGAAGACCAGCACAATGATTACGTTCAGTATGTAGGAATTTCCGGCAATAGACGGAAACCAGCCCTTCTGAGAAGCCAAGTTGATGATGCCAACGGTATTGGAACCTGCCGGGTTTTCCCAGAAGACAATGCAGAAGGTGACGATCTGCATCGCGACATAATTCATCATCAGTGTGAACAGCGTTTCGTTCGTATTGTAGCGTGCCTTGAAAAATGCCGGAATGTAGCCCCAGATGAGGCCCGCCAGCATACTGGCGACAAAAATGACGATAAGAAGGACAAAATTCGGGAGAAAATCACCCAGATAGATCATCAGTGCCGCACTCGCGAGGCCTCCCATCAGCACCTGCCCTTCCGCGCCGATATTCCAGAAGCGCATCTTGAAAGCGGGCGCGAGGCCGACCGCGATCAACAGCAATACCACAGTCTCGCGAATCGTCACCCAGGCACGCCTGCCCGTACCGATCGCCCCGTCGACGATACCGGCATAGACCTGCAGCGGATTCTGCCGCGTCACAATCACAATAAAGATGGCGCAGACAATGAGCGAAAGAAGGACAGCCACGACCCGGACCAGAACCGCCTGTTTCAGGGAGATGGTACTCCGTTTTTTCATTCGTACAAAAGGTTCTTTATGGTTCATCTACCGCTTCCTCCTTTCCGATCGTACCAGTCATCATCAGTCCGAGCTGTTCCTTGGTCGCGCTGCGCGCATCCACCGTCCCGGCCACTTTTCCGCCCTGCAATACCAGGATACGGTCACAGAGTTCAAGCAATACGTCCAGATCCTCCCCGACGCAGATGACCGCCGCGCCGTTCTCCTTCTGTTTATTCAGGAGATTGTAAATCGTGTAGGAGGAATTGATATCCAGTCCTCGCACGGGATAGGCCACCATAAGTACCGTCGGATTCGAGGAAATCTCACGTCCAACCAGCACTTTCTGTACGTTACCTCCTGAGAGGCGGCGCACCGGCGTCGTGACGCCCGGTGTGACAACCTCGAGTTCCTCGATGATCGTCTTCGCAAGCTCCTCCGGAGTCCTGCGATCGGTAATGAATCCCTTCCCATCCCGGTAACTCCGCAGCATCATGTTGTTTGTAATGTCCATGGAACCGACAAGTCCCATGCCGAGGCGGTCTTCCGGCACGAAGGAAAGACGCACGCCCATATTCCGGATCTCTGTGACATTGCAGGTATGGAGTGCCTGCGGCTCCCCGCCAGGCGGATAGTACCAGATCTCGCCCTCCTCCATATGCTGCAGTCCCGCGATCGACTCCAGAAGCTCCTTCTGGCCGCTGCCGGAGATGCCGGCAACGCCGAGGATTTCGCCGCTGCGTGCGGCAAAGGATGCCTTGTTCAGCGTGACAGTGCCTTCCTTGTTCCGGCAGCTGACGCCCTTCATTTCCAGACGGAGCTCCGGATTCACCGGTTCGGAGCGGTCGATATTCAGACTTACTTTTTCGCCGACCATCATCTCCGTCAACGACGAGATCGTGGCCTCAGAAGTCTTCACCGTACCGATATACTTTCCTTTGCGCAGCACAGCTACCCGGTCCGAGATCTCCATGACCTCATTCAGTTTATGTGTAATGATGATGATGGATTTTCCATCATCCCGCATATTTTTCAATACCTGGAACAGCCGCTCTGTCTCCTGCGGCGTCAGTACAGCGGTCGGTTCATCCAGAATCAGGATTTCCGCACCGCGATAGAGTACCTTGACAATCTCAACCGTCTGCTTCTGCGAGACGGACATATCATATATTTTTTTTGCCGGATTCATATCAAAGCCGTAACGGTCTACCAGTTGCTGAATATCCGCCTCAATCCGGCTCATGTTCTGTCCTTTTTCCGCCGGCAGTCCCAGCACGATGTTCTCCGCGGCTGTAAAGATCGGGACAAGCTTAAAATGCTGGTGAATCATGCCGATACCGAGGTCAAAAGAATCCTTCGGTGAGCGGATGGTCACCTCCTGGCCATTCACAAAAATATGGCCCTCATCCGGAAAATAAATGCCGGAAATCATATTCATCAGCGTGTTATTCCGCGTACATTCGTCCCCCGGGATAGCGGGACAGGCGCCGTAAAGAATCTAAATGGAGGGTTGGTCTTAG
>JAJPZP010000123.1:13993-17642 GCA_021204285.1 Lachnospiraceae bacterium
CGTCGTCTTACCGCTTCCGTTCTCGCCCAGGATAGCGAGAATCTCCCCCTTCATAAGACTTAAGTCGACGTTGTCATTTGCTACGACCTCTCCGAACCGTTTTGTCACGTTTTTCAGTTCTATCGCGTAGTTCGTTCCCACAGGCAGTACCTCCTACAAAGAGAGGCAGCGGAACCGCCCTCGCAGCAGCTCCGCTTCCCCCGTACTTACTTTACTGCTCTTTACTTCTCCGTAATTCCGTCAATGATATATGCAAACGACGGAGCAGACGCGAGCTCGGACTCGTGATAATATCCATCGTATACATAGTCATCATCCGCCAGCGTCTCGCCGTCCACCGTGAAGGTAGAGGTATCGAACACGTGCAGGCTGCCGTCCTTAAGCGCTGCCTCCGCTTCGTCTACCGCTTCCTGCGTACCCTCGGCAACAATGTCCTCGTTGAGATCGGTGATCAGAACCGCGCCGGACGCATAGCCTTCCGCCCAGTCGGTCACAATCGACTCGCCGTTCAGCACACAGCTGATCGCGTACTCATAGTAAACCTCCCAGTTATTCGTGGAAGAGGTCAGGGCAACGTTCGGAGCTACAGAGGTCATGTCGATGTTGTAGCCTACGCAGTACACACCGGCATCCTCGCAGGCGCTCGGGGCACCCGTCGTATCCGCGTGCTGGCCGATCATGATGCAGCCATCCGCGATCAGCGCCTGTGCCGTCTCGTTCTCAAGAGAGATGTCCGCCCAGCTGTTCGTGTACTTTACTTCCATGGTCACGGAATCCACAATGCTCTTCGCGCCAAGATAGAACGCCGTGAAGCCGGAAATCACTTCCGCGTAAGGATATGCGCCGACATAGCCGATCTTCGCTTCATCCTCAGTGATCTCGCCGTTATCGATCATTTCCTGGATCTTCATACCGGCAACAACGCCGGACACATAACGAGCCTCAAAGATGTAGTCGAAATAGTTGTGTACATTGTCCAGTCCGTAGCTCGCCGCCTGGTAGCCGGTCGCGTGGCAAAACTCGATGTCCGGATACTCGCTTGCTGCCTGGAACAGATAATCCTCATGGCCAAAGCTGGTCGCGAAAATAATGTCACAGCCCTGCTCCGCAAGGTCCACTGCCGCGTCATAGCAGGTCTCATCCTCCGGGATGTTCGTCTTCTCGATGATCTGATCGGAAGAGATGCCAAGCGCCTCGGCAGCCGCCGCTACGCCGTTGATATGGGATGCGGAATAGCCTTCATTCTCATCCCCAACATAGATTACACCGATCTTGATATCGGATGCGGCAGAAGTATCCGCTTCTTCCGTCTCCTCTGTGGTCTCCGCCTCTTCGGTGTCCTCAGATGTCTCCTCTGTGGTCGTGTCAGATGAGCTGTCGCTGCTCGAGCTCGAACTGCCGCAGGCGGCAAGGGAAGCCGTCATAGCCACACACAGAAGAATCGCCAACAGTTTCTTTTTCATAGTGCATTCCTCCTTTTCTTTTCGCCCATAAGCCCCATATTTAAGAGAAAAAAGGCACTTTGTCCACGAAAAAACAAGCGCGTTTGTATGCCTTAACATAATCTCCTTTATCAGAGGACCCTATCGGGCTATAAAAAAATTTGCAGTTAGATTATAGCAGACTTTCAAAACGATAGCAAGGAAAATGTAACTGCTCAGAGCGGCAGGCCCAGTCTCCTCTTCATCGTCTTTTCCACGGCGTTTAAAATATTTTCATATCCGGTGCAGCGGCACAGATGCCCGCTCAGCAGCTTTTGCAGCTCGTCGCGGCTGTATTCCTTCCCGTTTTCAAGGATCTCGACCGCACTCATAATGAAGCCCGGCGTGCAGAAGCCGCACTGCACGGCCGTCTCATCGATAAAAGCCTGCTGGATATCGGAGAGTTCCCCGTCCGGCCCCATCAGGCTCTCCAGCGTACGGATATTCTTTCCCTCCGCCCAGACAGCCAGATAGATGCAGGAATTGTAACACTCCCCGTCGATGATCACATTGCAGGCGCCGCACTCGCCGACCTCGCAGCCCTTCTTGACGCTCGTCAGCTGATAGTCATTCCGCAGCATATCGGTCAGGGAGGCGCGGACGTCGACCATCGTCTGTCGCTTCACCCCGTTGATTGTACAGGTCACCAGTTTATACTGCTTATCAGCCATGGATCTCACCTCCCGCCAGACGAATGGATTCGCGGAGCGCGCGCCCCGCCAGCACCTGGGAAATATGTTCGCGGAAGGCCTTGCTCGCCCTCCAGCTGTCTCTGGGATTAATATCCTCCAGTACCGATTTTGAGAAAATATCGATCGTCTCCTCTGTCAGCGCCTTCCCGCATCCGTACTCCTCCGCATGCGGCGCGCGCATCGGAACCGGTCCGGCAACACCATAAGCGATCCGTACATCCTCGATACGTTCCTTATCTTCCGTAAGCTTCACGTTCACGGAACATCCGAGCGTCGCGATATCCATTGCGTTCCGCATCGCGTATTTGATGTAATGTCCCTGGTATCCATCGTAGGCTTTCTTCGGGATCAGGATCGCAGTCTCAATCTCCGCGGGCTTCAGGTCCACCTTACCCGCCCGGATATAAAAATCTTTGATCGACGTACGCCGCACACCCCCCGGCCCGGTGAGCTCGACGATCGCATCCCAGGCATGCAGCGTCGACGCGGAGTCTGCGCTCGTCACACCATTGCAGGTATTCCCACCGATCGTCCCGATATTGCGGATCTGCGGGCCTCCGACCATGTCGACCGCCTCGCCGAGCACATTGATATATTTCTGAATGATCGGGTCTTTTGTAATGTGAGAGAAGCTCGTGAGCGAGCCAATACGGATCGTTCCGTCTTCCTCCATCGTAATGCCCCGGAGCGCATCAATCATATAAATGCTGACAAGCTCCGCTCCTGCACGCCGTCCCTCGCGCATCTGCACGAGCACATCGCTTCCGCCGGCAATAATCTGTGCCTGCGGATGCTCCTGCAAAAGCCGGATCGCATCGGAGACGCTTTCCGCCTCGTAGAGTGCTTTCATATCATACATCGCGCCATATCTCCTTCCCATTTTGCTCTTCCGGCCGTCCCGGTCTCTTCCTGTATGAACCGGTATCTGACATTCGCCGTCATCATACAAGTCCTTCCTCGCGGAATCTCCGGAACAGATTGTGTGGATTCAGCGGCAGCTCATTCACCGCCACGCCCGTCGCCTGCAGGATCGCGTTGCGGATCGCGGGAGCGACCGAACAGACCGGCGGCTCACCGAGCGCCTTGGTTCCATACACGCTGGTCGGCTCATAGTTCTCCACAAACTCCGCCTCGAGATGCGGGTGATCCATGAAGGTCGACAGCTTATAGTCGAGCAGATTGTTATTGAGCGGCCTGCCGGTCTTTTCATCAAAGAGAAGCTGTTCGGAGAGGCCATAACCGATACCCATACTCATGCCGCCGTGTACCTGTGCCTCAGCGAGCGCCGGATTGATCAGCCGGCCGCAGTCGTGCACATTGATAATATTCAGAAGCATCGCACGGCAGGCCGGAATATCAACCTCCACCTCCGCAATCGTACAGCCGAAGGAATAGGCGTTACTCTTGATCTGGTAGGTGCTCTCCGCCGTCAGGTGCTCGCTGTGTGAGAGGCTGTAGAGCGCCTCCCTTGCCAGG
>JAJPZP010000123.1:17652-19402 GCA_021204285.1 Lachnospiraceae bacterium
ATCCTCGAGCGACATCTGCACCTGACAGTCTATTTTCCGTACGATCATGCCGTCCACAATGTCAAGGATGTCGACCGGCATGCGCGTCAGCTCGTGCGCATAGTCCAGAATCTTTTTCTTCAGTAATAATGCCGTCTGGTGAATGGAAAAGCCCGCCACATAAGTCTGTCTGGACGCATAGGCACCGGTGCCGAAAGGCGTCACATCCGTATCCTGACAGGAGACGACGTGCACATTCTCCAGTGGAATTCCAAGTGTTTCCGCCGTCATCTGCGAGAAAGTCGTATCAGCCCCCTGCCCGATCTCCGTCTCGCCGACCTGCACCTGCACCGAGCCGTCCTGGTTCAGCACAATCCGGCAGGAAGAAGACTCAAGGGAAATCGGCCAGACCGCCGTGTTGTACCAGAAGGCTGCAAGCCCGATGCCCCTGCGGATCGGCCCGTCCTGCCGCGCGTACTCCGCGTATTTCCGGTCGTAGTCCATATAGGCGCGCGCCTTGTCGATACATTGATTGTAAGAATCATCATACAGCACATTCTTCGAGAAGGCGTCCGTAAAGCCGACCGGCATCAGATTTTTCTGCCGGAATGCAAGTGGACTCATGCCGATCGCCTTCGCGACATCGTCTGTGTGGCTTTCAAACAGGAACATCGCCTGCGGAATGCCATAGCCGCGCATGGCTCCCGCCGCAGGGCGGTTCGTGAACACCGTATAGGAATCAGCGTCCACATTCGGGCAGGGATACATCTGCGGAAACGCGCCCATCCCCTTCGCCGCGATGCTGTGGCCATGGGAAGCGTAAGCACCCTGGTTCGAAAACATCTCAAGTTTGCGCGCCGCATAGGTACCGTCCGGACGCACCCAGGAAATGATGTGCCCGCGGATCGCATGGCGCACACGGTTGCAGACGAAGGTCTCCTCGCGCGTGCAGTCGAGCTTTACGCGCCTGCCGCCGACCAGTGTGCAGAGCCAGGCGCAGAGCGGTTCGTAGAGCACGTCCTGTTTATTTCCAAAACCACCGCCGATGTACGGCTTGATCACACGCACCTTTCCCCAGGGAATGCCGAGCGCCTGCCCGACTACACGCCGCACAATGTGCGGAATCTGTGTGGAGGCCGTGACGACGATCCTTCCCTTATCCATCTCCGCATAACAGATGAAATTCTCGATATGGCAGTGCTGAACAGTCGGCGTATCATACCATCCCTCAACCTTAATAAGTCCCGGCTCTTTGATCGCTTCCTCATAATTTCCATTCCGGATACTCGTATGCTTCAGAATATTATTGGGGAACTCTTCGTGAAGCTGCGGGGCGCCGTCCTCCATCGCCTTCTGCACATCGAGCACAAAGGGATACTCCTCATACTCAACATGAATCGCACGAAGCGCCTGCGCCGCCGCGACCTCGTCCTCCGCAACGACCGCCGCCACGTCATCCCCATAGAGACGCACATGCTCGTTCAGCATCAGCCGATCTGCCACGTCCTGGTGCGCCGGGTCGGTCGACCAGGGATGTCCCGCCGTCGGAAAATAATTTTTCGGCACGTCGAAACAGGTCACGACCTTGACGACGCCCGGAATCTTCTCCGCCTCCGAGCAGTCGACTGACACCACACGTCCGTGCGCGATCGTCGAGTGCAGTACCCTGGCCACCAGTGATTTTACGCAGAGATCGTCGGTATACTTTGTGATCCCGCACACCTTATCATGCGCGTCCACTCTTTTTACACTTTTACAGAGTACGCTGCTT
>JAJPZP010000123.1:19412-20219 GCA_021204285.1 Lachnospiraceae bacterium
TCCCTAAAGCCGCCTCCCTTTCCGATTTATAACAGCTCAGCGAAAAAGCTCCTCTCCCGCCACATATTTTGCCTTGATATCCTGCTCCTGATGAAGATACAGGAAGCGCTCCAGCCGGTCGGCAATGCTCTGCTCTTCCACATCGGAGATCCGGCTATCGTCGAGCACAACCGCGTCAAACACATAGCCCGGGTCGAAGCTGCCAACCTTTCCGAAGAAAGCTCCCCCACCCTTCGTGCCAAGGTAGAAAGCCTCCGCCGCGCTCAAAGGCTTCAGGCTGTCGTCCACGAGACGCCAGCGAAGCTTGGAAGCCTGAATCGCATGCATCATCGCTGTGAAAATACTTAAGTCTGCGCCACCCGCCACGTCGCTGCCCAGCCCCACGTGCAGTCTCTCATCGAGGAAACGCCTGACCGGTGCAATCCCGGAGCAGACATTCATATTGGACTCTGGACAGTGCGCGACGAAAACATCATTCTCCTTCATCCTCTGAATCTCACGCTCGTCAGAGTAAACACAGTGCGCCATGACGGTCCTGCAGTCCGCGCCGAACAGGCCGAAGCGGTCATAGGCGTCGCCGTAAAACTCCGCCTCCGGACAGAGCTCCTTCACCCACTCAATCTCGCTTAAGTTCTCCGACAGGTGGGACTGCAGCGGTAATTCATAGCGCAGCTGAATTTTTTTCAGATTTTCCATCAGCGCATCCGAACAGCTCGGCGTGAAGCGCGGCGTCAGAACCGGCTTCGTATTGCGATATCGCTTCCGGAAGTCCTTCACCCACTCGACCGTCTGAAGAGCGGATTCTTC
>JAJPZP010000123.1:20229-20546 GCA_021204285.1 Lachnospiraceae bacterium
CGTGCGTAGCCCGGACCGCTCCAGCAGATCCATCAGGATCTCCGTCGCCGGAACATGTACCGTCGCGAAAATACAGGCTCTGGTCGTCGCTCCCTTTCGCAGATCGTCCACAAAGACCGGATAGCGCCTCCGCGCGTAGTCTGCATCGGCGTATCTCGCCTCTTCCGGAAATGTATAGCAGTTCAACCAGTCCAGAAGTTCAAGATCCATGTGCATTCCACGGTAGGAGTACTGCGGCGCGTGCACGTGCAGGTCGACCAGTCCCGGGATAATCAGCTGCCGGCCAAAGTCCTGTATCGGAATATCCGCAACGCGCT
>JAJPZP010000140.1 GCA_021204285.1 Lachnospiraceae bacterium
ATGGGAAATGCATTGCAGCGAAGGATATTCCCTATATCTTTGACCGTTTCTATCGCACCGACACTTCGCGCAATTCCTCCAAGGGAGGCAGCGGCATTGGACTGTCGATCGTCCACAAGATCATGGAGGATCATGGAGGACAGGTTTGGGCTACGAGCAGGGAAGGCATTGGGACGACGATGCATTTCGTGCTTAGAAAATATCAGGAGGTACCAGTTAGTGAGTAAGCTTTTAATCATTGAGGACTAGGAGTCCATCGCGGATCTGGAGAAAGATTATCTTGAGCTTAGCGGTTTTGAGGTGGAGATCGAGCAGCGGGGCGATACCTGGATGCAGCGGGCGCTCGAAGAGGATTTTGATCTGATTATTCTGGATCTGATGCTGCCGGGAGTGGATGGCTTTGAGATCTGTAAAAATATTCGCGCGAAGAAAGATATACCGGTTATCATGGTGTCAGCCAAGAAGGATGATATTGACAAAATCCGGGGTCTGGGCCTCGGCGCGGATGATTACATGACGAAGCCATTCAGTCCGAGCGAGCTGGTGGCGCGCGTCAAGGCACATCTGGCGCGCTACGAGCGGCTGGTCGGCAGCGGCATCCGGGAAAATGAGGTTATCGAGATTCGCGGCATCAAGATTGACAAGACAGCAAGAAGAGTGTGGGTGAATGGAGAAGAGAAGGCCTTTACTTCAAAGGAGTACGATCTTCTGACTTTTCTTGCGCAGAATCCGAATCATGTTTTCACGAAGAAAGAACTTTTCAGCAAGATCTGGGATATGGAGTCGATTGGGGATATCGCGACTGTGACAGTCCATATCAAGAAGATTCGCGAGAAAATCGAATTCAACACGGCGAAGCCCCAGTATATCGAAACCATATGGGGAGTAGGCTACCGCTTCAAGGTGTAACGGATTGACGAAAAGTCCGAAAAACGTTGAAAATAAGCCATTTTTCCGCTTTACAAAGTCTTATAGATGGGTTAAAATGCAAGCAGAAATGCAAGCAATTTTTCGCTTATATATAGAAAAAGGCGGAAAGGAGGCTTATTTTTATGGAAAAAAAGAAAGAGGAACAGGCAGATTTCATTCTGGAGGAGCTGACACCGTCAGAGGAAGAACTACGGGAACTGGACATGCTGGAGGAGATCATTCCGACAGAGGAAGAGGCTCCGACTGTGGAAGGAATTTCGGCTCAGGAAGGTGCTTCGGGGGAAAAGCCGAGGAAGCCGAAAGCGGTTATAACCTATACTCCGGTGAGTGGTGAAAAGTTAATACGAATGAAGTTCAAGAACGGCCAGTTTCATAGCTATGAGGTCACGATCAACTACCCAAGACGGGAAGTCTATGACACTAAGCGTCAAAAATATGTGAGCAGGTCGCCTCAAGAACGTAAGACCTTTAGCACGCTTGATGAAGCGATATTGTGGAGAAATGAACACCAGAATGAGCAGGTGGAAGCCCGGCAGAAGAAGATAGACTACAAGAAGCAGGGAGCAACCCTGATTGCAGCGGCGGAGGCGTACTATGCGGACATGGAGCAAAAGGCAGAAAAAGGAAAATTGTCGCTCAGTTATCTGGACCAGCTGCGAATACAGACCGATCATTTTCGGCGTTTTTTTAATGGCAACCGAACAACGTATGTGAAGACAATCGACACAAAACAGATTGAAGAATATTTTCAGTTTGAGGAAGATCGGGGGATAAGCCGGGCTTCAATAGTAAAATACAAGTCGCACTTGAAGGCAATATGGACGTTTATGATGAAAGACCGTGCGACATACGGAATAAAGGAAAACGTGGTGCCAGCGGCGCAGATTACCACGCCAAAATCGGAATATAAGGCGAATGTGCTCAACTATAAGCAGATTGGAGAGCTTATCACAGAGGCTTGCCAGTTTGATGATCCGACTTTCCTTTATATCGTGGTTTTCTCCATGACACAGGGACTTCGGCGTGGAGAGCTGTGCGGGCTGATGTGGCAGGACATAGATTTTGAAAAGCGTCGGGTCAAAATCTGTCACAATCGAGTACAGATCGTGACAGCCGACACAACGAAGCTGCCAAAGAGGGAGAAGACGAGGATTATTGAACTTCATCGGGTAAGCTATGAAACGCTGCAGCTTTATAAGGAATGGCAGGAGCGCATCCTCGGCAGAGAGGTGGAGCCGGAAGCGTTTGTACTGCAATGGGAGATCAACCTGATCCAGAATTATGTATGCCATACAGGGAAAGTGTCACGCAAGTGGAAGGAAATCTATGCTAAAATCAACAAGGCGAGGGAAAAAGAAGGAAAGGAATTGATACCCTATGGGCGAATTCATGATGGGAGGCACATTTATGTTACATTCTTGTTACAGGGAATCAAGCGTGACGACGGCACTATTATAAAACCCGCTTCTTATTTTCAGGTGTACCAGAGTGCCGGACATGAGATTCCAAAGGCCATGCAGAACGTATCGACGACGGTCTATAATGAGGACGTGGGCGACAGATGGGATGTTACCCGTTTCTGGGATGAAGCGCTTACTGTAGATGTACATAAAGCGTGGGAGGACGCACAGCGGGCATATGAGGAACTTTCACCCTTTGAGCGCGACCTGCGTGCAGCGAGAAAGCAGAAGCGCATGGAGAAAGCAAAAAAGGAGCGCTTGAAAAGCCATCCGCCGGAGGAGACTTTGCAGATCTATGAGGAGTGAACAGGCGATTTTTTCACTGTTTCAGACCTGCCGTCTTGACTTGATCTGGTGTGAATAGTAAAATGATTTTAGTAGGGGAGATTCCGTTTTTACGAGACAGAAGGGAGGCGGTTTCGATGAATACGGAAGAAAAGTCGCGCTTCAAAGAAGCGGATCTGCAGCGGATTCGAGGTCTTCGCCTTATGGATGATGATTATATTACTGTCTGTTTTGACTGCAATCTGGAGGCCACAGAGCAGGTGCTGAACGTTCTTCTGGAGCGCACGGATCTGAAAGTGACAGAGGTCGTCGGACAGAGAGAACTGAAAAACCCGAACGGGCGCAGTATCCGTCTGGACATCCATGCTATGGACAGTGAACATAAAAGCTATGATGTCGAAATACAACGTGCCAGCAGAGGTGCAACCGCACAAAGGGCCAGATTTCACAGCAGTATGCTGGATTCCCGGTTGCTGAAAGTGAGTGAGGAATTTTCCGCACTGGCCGAAAGCTATGTGATTTTTATCACGGAGAAGGACGTCCTCGGAAAAGGACTTCCGATGTACCATGTCAATCAGTATATAGAGGAGATGGACGAATTATTCGGCGACGGTTCGCACATCCTGTATGTGAACGGCGAGTATGAGAACAGCGATCCGGTGGGGAAACTGATGCATGATTTCCGATGCACCGACGCCGAAAATATGAATTATGAGCAGTTGGCAACCCGTGTTCGTTATTTCAAGGAAAGTGAAAGGGGTAGAGAACATATGTGCAAAATTTTTGAAGATGTTGCGAAAGAAGCTGTACAGGCAGATAGACAGGAAAGAAACAGAATCAGCATTCAGGAAATGTTGAACGACGGCATGGTGATTGAGAAAATTGCGAAGTATCTTCATATCACTGTTGAAGAAGCCGAGGAATATGCAAAAGCAGCGTCGGCTATCGCGTAGACCATTTTAGCTGTTTGTAAAAAAAGTTACCATTGAAGTCACCAGAATGAAAAGCAAAAGGCTGCCAGTCAGATTTGATGGGGCAGTCTTTTTGTGCGTGTGATCTGCACGCGACAAGAAAAAGCGTAAGGGGAAAGCAAAACGTCTGAAAAGCCATCTGCCGGGGCAGGCTTTGAGTACACATGAGGAGGGATGGTAGCTCCCGCGGCGGCTCCCATGGGATTAAGGATCGTAAGTTCGAGCAAATGAAAGTATAACTGAGCAGCATATTCTTTGGGAGATAAATGAAATTAAGAGAATTTAAAATTGGTTAGAAAATAGCAGGGCTTATAGGAATATGGAGTCCTGCTATTTTTGAGTCTGGGGATTTTGTGGTGGAACATATTCAATCAAATCGTTGAGGTCACATTCGAGGGCGTAGCATAATCTGGCAAGAATGGACAAGTCGATTCGTTGTAAATCATTTTTAATATATGCTTTAAGCTGTGTTCGTTGCATTTCAGCACGAAATGCTAGTTTGTTTATGCTAATACCCTGCTCTTTCATTATCTTATCAAGATTAAGTTGAACGTATCCATAATCAAT
>JAJPZP010000063.1 GCA_021204285.1 Lachnospiraceae bacterium
GGACGACTGGCCAGAATGCGCTTGAGCAGGCGCGGCACTTCGGCGAGGTGACGGATCTGACCGGCATTATCCTGACGAAGCTGGACGGCACGGCCAAGGGCGGTATCGCGGTTGCAATCCAGTCAGAGCTGAATATTCCGGTGAAATACATTGGCATCGGGGAGCATATCGATGATTTGCAGAAGTTTGATGCGGACAGCTTTGTGAACGCCCTCTTCCTGACGGATAAGGACGAATAGATAAAGGAGATAAGAAAAGATGATGACATTGGAAAAATTTGAGGAGGCCTGCGAGGTTGTAGACCGGGTGACGACACGGACCGGGCTGATCTACAGCCAGGTTTTCAGCGATCAATGTGGCAATAAGGTCTACCTGAAGCCGGAAAATCTGCCGAACACGGGCGCCTTCAAAATTCGAGGTGCTTATTCTAAGATCAGCACACTGACCGAGGAGGAACGCGCGAAGGTGCTGATCACGGCTTCCGCCGGAAACGATGCGCAGGGTGTGGCTTTCGCAGCGAAGGAGTATGGCTGCAAGGCTGTGATCTGTATGCCAACGACGACCCCGCTCATCAAGGTAAACCGGACAAAGGCCTATGGCGCGGAGGTTGTTCTTTACGGAAATGATTACGATGAGGCCTGTGCACACGCGATTGAGCTGGCGCAGGAGATGGGCTACACTTTTATCCATCCCTTTGACGACCTCGATGTGGCGATCGGTCAGGGTACAATCTCGATGGAGATCTTCAAGGAATTGCCGCTTGTAGACTACATCCTTGTCCCGATCGGCGGCGGCGGGCTGATTGCCGGTGTGGCGACACTCGCGAAGATGCTGAATCCGAAGATCAAGGTGATTGGTGTGGAACCGGCTGGCGCGAACTGCGTGGAGGAGTCGTTGAAGCAGGGCGAGGTTGTCTGTCTCGCGCACAGCGACACGATTGCCGACGGTACCGCGGTGCGCGAGCCCGGAAAAAAGATTTTCTCCTATATTCAGGAAAATGTCGACGAGGTTATCTCCGTGCCGGACGATGAACTGATCGTCGCCTTCCTCGATATGGTCGAGAGCCACAAGATGATCGTCGAGAATTCCGGACTCTTAAGCGTGGCGGCTCTGAAGCATCTCAATGTAAAGAACAAAAAGGTAGTTTGCATCTTAAGCGGCGGCAACATGGATATCATTACCATGTCCTCGGTTGTGCAGCATGGTCTGATTCAGTGTGACCGTATCTTCTCCATCTCGGTGCTGCTGCCGGACAAGCCGGGCGAGCTTGTGCACGTCGCCTCGGTCATTGCCGAGCAGCAGGGCAATGTCGTCCGCCTTGACCACAACCAGTTTGTGAGCACGAACCGCAACGCGGCGGTGGAACTGAAAATTACGCTCGAGGCCTTCGGAACAGAACACAAGGAGCGTATCATAAAAGCACTGCGGGATGAGGGTTACACGCCGAAAACCGTGGTCGTAAATATGTAAATGATACCAGGGTCTAAAGGTCATGAATCGAATGCGGCGACGCGAAGCTAGTCCTTTAGGACATTCGTATTCATGACTTTGGAACCTGCAAAAACATGAGGAGAGGAGTACCGATGGAGAGCAGAATAGATAAGACAATCGAAAGGCACGATAAGGGTTACAACTGTGCGCAGGCCGTAGCCTGCACCTACTGTGATCTGCTGGGTTATGATGAGGACATGGTTTTTCACATGACGGAGGGCTTCGGAGCCGGCATGGGTGGTATGGATGCGACCTGCGGTGCGCTATCCGGGGCAGTGACGCTCGCCGGTCTTAAAAACAGCGGCGGAATGGAGTGCTCTCCCAGAACGAAGGGCAGTACTTATAAGATTTCAAAAGAAATGACGAAGCGTTTCCAGGAGACCTGCGGTGCGCTGGCCTGCCGGGATCTGAAAGGCATCGATACGGATCGCCCCGCGCATCCCTGTGAGGAGTGTATTAAAGACGCGGCGCGCATTGTGGAGGAGCTTTTGTTTTCTGAAACGGAATGACTGGTGAAAGCTGGCTGATTATTTCTTATACTGTGCGGGAACACTGATACTGTGCAGTTCAGAAAGGAGTGTGCCAGGTGGAGTTAAAAAAGGTTACCGGGGACAATTTTCAGACTGAAGTGACAGAAGCAGGCGTGCCGGTGCTGCTCGTTTTTTACACGGACCGGTGCGACTCCTGCAGGGCACAGCACCCGATTCTCATGGAGGCGGCGGGGGAAGCCTGCGATGTGAAGTTCTGCAAGGTCAACGTGGACGAAGAATCCCGTCTTGCCGGGCGCTTTGGCATCTGTCAGGTGCCGACGATGCTGATCATGAACGGGGAAAAGGTATTCGGAACCATGATTGGTCTGCAGTCGCTGGAATCGATTCTGCAGCATCTGGAAATGTAACGTTTCGGAGAAAAGATATGGCTTCCGGGCATGTCCCGGGAGCTGTATTTATAAAAAAAGTCCCGGGAGAAACTTAAGATGGATATACAGAAAATGCTCAGTCTGCTGCGCCAGGCGGCCGAACAGTATGGGATGATAGAAGCAGGCGACCGGATCGCGGTCGGAGTTTCTGGTGGGAAGGACAGCATGGCGCTTTTGTACACCCTGAAAAAGCTGTCAGCCTTTTATCCGAAGGCCTTTGAACTGTGCGGAATCTGCGTTGATCTGGGTCATCCTGACACGGAATTTTCAGAGCTGCAGCGCTTCGCGGAGAAGCTTGGCGCCGAGTTTTCTGTGGTTCACACGAAGATCGGGCAGATTGTCTTTGCGGAACGAAAAGAAAAACACCCCTGTTCCCTCTGCGCAAAGCTGCGAAAGGGTGCGCTGGTGGAGGAGGCGCAACGACTCGGCTGCAATAAAATCGCCTACGCGCATCACCTGGATGATTTTGTGGAGACGATGTTGCTGTCCCTTCTTTTCCAGGGACGCTTTTACGCTTTCCCGCCGGTGACGCGTTTTGAGGACAGGAATATGGAAATAATCCGGCCGCTCATGCTGGTGGAAGAGAGCCGGATTCGGGGATTTGTGCGTCGCTATGAGATCCCGACCATTGAAAATACCTGTCCGGCTGATGGGAAGACAGAGCGTGCTTATGTAAAGAAACTGCTCGCCCAGATAGAACGGGAACATCCGGGTGCGAAGAAACGGATGTTCCACGCAATTACAGAAGGCGGGATTGAGGACTGGCCGGAGAGTTTTTTACACAAGCTTTAATTTATCAGTTGGCATCTCGAAGATCAACTCATGCAGTCGGTCGAAGAGTTCCGGAGTGCCGGCAATAAGATCTGTGTTTTGCAGATATGGCAGACGTTTTCCGCGAAAAGTAGTGATCTTCCCACCCGCTTCTGTCAGAATCAATGATCCTGCCGCATAGTCCCAGGGTTTCAGGTTCAGTTCAAAGTAGGCGTCTGTGCGCCCTGTCGCGACATAGCAAAGATCGAGTGCGCAGGAGGCGCAGCGGCGGAAGTCTGCACAGGACTCGTAAACGTGCTGCATAACCGGAAAGAGCTGTGCAGCAAGTTCCTTATCATAAGGTGCGGAGCCGAAGGAGATGACACTGGTATCGAAATCTGCACGGTGAGAAACCTGAATCTGTTTACCATTCAGATACGCGCCCTGTGCGCGAACCGCGTGCCAGGTCTCCCTCATGAATGGGTTGTAGACCAGGCCGAAGGTGATCTGCCCATTATCATAAAGTCCCAGGGAGACTGCACTCATCTGATAGTCGTGAATCAGGTTTGTCGTTCCGTCAATGGGATCGAGAATCCAGTAAACTCCCGTGGGGTCAAGTCCTTTATTTTCCTGTTCCTCGGAAATCAGTCCAACATCCGGCGTCAGCTTCGAAAGCCCTGCGCGCAGATATTCCTGCACGGCGTAGTCGACCTTTGTCACATAATCTGCGGCGCCCTTGACCGTGACGGCGTGCGCCATTTCCGCATTAAAAATAATGTCGTCGGCGCTGTGTACCAGTTCAATAACGTTTTCATATAATGGATTCATATTTTTCTACCTCATTTCCGGGAAACAGTATAGCACAGACCGCAAAAAATAAAAATATACTTTTGAAACTCTATGAAGTATGGTAGAATATTGATAACAGTTCAGAGTAGCATCGAAATGAAAAGGCAGACTGTGCAGGTTTACCTGCTAAAGGCTGTATTTTCATTTCGGGATGGGCGGAACGCCCATCAAGCCTCAGACATATGACGCGTAAGCGG
>JAJPZP010000160.1:0-1888 GCA_021204285.1 Lachnospiraceae bacterium
GTCATCCTCCGCGCCGCGCGCGCGGAACTCCTCGCTTTTCTCATAAGAAAGCAGGCTGATCTGCCGGTGCCAGTCTCCGCCATGGGCATCGCCTTTCAGGCCCCAGCCCTCCACAATCTCGCAGGCCTCAACCTCGCGTTTCGCTGTTCCCCGCTTCTCACTGATACAGATCCCAATAATCCTTCCCATCTGTCTTATCCTCCGATCTTCGCCATCTCCTGACGCTCCGTGACCGCTCCTGTATTCTCAAAGCAGTGCATCCGCGGCTTTTCCAGAATCACCTTTTTCAGAATCTCACAAACATCTGCATCACTGCCGCTCCGCAGAGCGCCGCGCACGTCCAGGCTGTCCTCATAGCAAAGGCAGGGCTTCAGTCGCCCGGTCGAGCTCAGACGCAGCCGGTTACACTGCCCGCAGAATTTTCCATGAATCGCACTGATGAAGCCGACACTCCGCGGCCAGTCCTGGATGCGGTAATAGACGGCCGGCCCATTGCCGTGGGAAGCACCGTCTGCCGTAAGAGGTCCATAGTGCTCCTCTATCTTATGAAACAATCTCTCATTTGACACCATATGGCCATCCGCTCCGCGGCCAATCGGCATCAGTTCAATGAAACGAATATCTGCCAATCCCTCCCTCGCGAAAGCCAGAAGACCGTCCCAGGCCTCCTCATTCAGCCCAGCCTGCAGTACCGTGTTGATCTTGATGCGCAGTCCCGCCTCCGAAGCAGCCTGAATCGAACGAAGCACCTGCGGCAGCTCATCAAAGCCTGTGATTTCCTGATATTTCCCGCGATCCGTCGTATCGAGACTCACGTTGATATCGGTAAGCCCCGCGTCCAGCAGCTCGTCCAGATATCGCTCCAGCAGAATCCCATTGCTCGTCATTGTCACCTGCTCTGCGCCCGGAATTTCCCGGATCATCCGTACCAGTGCAGGACAACCGCGACGCACCAGCGGCTCGCCGCCTGTGATTTTGTACTTCGTAATTCCGAGCGTCACTGCCACGCGGCACAGCCGTGCGATCTCCTCGAACGTCAGGATCTCCTCCATCGGAATCCACTCAATTCCATCCGGCATACAGTAGCGACAGCGCAGATTGCAGCGATCCGTAACGGATATACGCATATAATCAATTTTCCTGCCATAGGAATCCTGCATGTCCTGTCTCCTTTGTCCCGGTAGTTCTTCCTATCTTAGCGTATTCCGGGCGTTATTTCAAGGAAAAAAGAACGCCATCGGCTTTACTCACCCAGAAACCGGGCATACAGCTCCTCCCGCCGATCCGCCCGCACCGGAAAACTCCCGCGATATTTCTTCGTATCGTCGTAAATCTCATAAAGCAGCAGTTTCTCCTCCGGGCAACGATCCTCCCAGGGCACTTCCCGTATTTTCGCCGAAAGCGAGTTTCCCAGCGGATCATACAGTACGCTGTCACCGGAATAATACAGTTTTCCAACCTTTCCCGCACAGTTGATACCCGCCACGTAAGCCTGCGTCTCGATCGCGCGCGCTCTCAAAAGGCAGTTCCAGGCCTCCCGGCGGTCCGCCGGCCAGTTTGCGGGAATGATAAGCAATCCCGCCCGCCGTGCCAGAATCTGAAACGGCTCCGGAAAGCGCAGATCATAACAGATCTGTACGCCGATCTCAAAACCGCCACAGGAACAACAGGGAAGTGTTTCTCCACCGCGGAAAAACTTCGACTCCAGTCCGAAGCCAAAGGGATGCAGCTTCGCATAGTCCAGGATTTCCCCTTCCGGCGCGACAATTGAGTAATGGTTCTCGCACGTCTCTCCTGCATCTTTCGCCCAGCCGACGCCGATAATGATTCCGTATTCCGCGGCCAGTTCCTGCACACGCGCTACAGTCTCCTTTTTACTCTCCTTCGT
>JAJPZP010000160.1:1898-4176 GCA_021204285.1 Lachnospiraceae bacterium
CCTTCGTCTTCACCGTCTGCATGGAAAACCCCGTCAGGCTCATCTCCGGCAGAAGGAAAAGCTCCGTCCCCTCGCCCGCGAGCAATTCAAGGGCGGCGCGAACCCGGGTGAGATTCGCATCTTTATTTTCCCAGATGATATTGATCTGTCCAAGTGCAGCTTTCATTTCGCATCTCCTCCTGTCTCACCTGATAATCTCGAACAGTGGTTTACACGCCGGGTAGATCTGCCTGAACTGCTGATACCGCTCCTCATACTTCGCGGCCAGCTCCGTCTCAGGCTCCACGGTGTCAATCACCCGCACCAGCTTCGCAGCCGCCTCCTCCACACTTGTGTACTCGCCGCAGGCCACCGCCGCCAGCATCGCGGCGCCGAACGCCGGGCCTTCCTCATTCTCGACCACGTCCACCCTGATATTCAGGATATTCGCGATCATCTTCTTCCAGAGCGCGCTCTTCGCGCCGCCACCGCAGATCTTCGTGCGCTCGATTTTGATTCCCAGAGACTTCGCCACCTCAAAGGAATCCCGAAGTGCAAAGGCCACGCCTTCAAGCACCGCCTGTGTCATATCCGCGCGCGTCGTGTCCATCGTCATTCCAATAAAAGTTCCCCGCGCGTTCGGATTATTATGCGGAGAACGTTCGCCCATGAGATACGGAAGAAAGTAAACGTGATTCTCGCCCAGCTTCGTGATCTGTTCCTGCTCCGCCGCGTAGTCCTCCGTCCCGATGATATCGCCGAGCCACCACTTATTGCAGGAGGCCGCACTCAGCATACAGCCCATCAGGTGATAATGCCCGTCCGCATGGGCAAAGGCGTGCAGCGCATTATGCCTGTCCACGCCGAATTTTTCCGAGGAACTGAAGATCGTTCCGCTCGTACCCAGGGAAATGTTGCACCTGCCCTCGCCGACCGTGCCGGTTCCGACTGCAGCAGCTGCGTTGTCCCCGGCACCCGCCGCTACCTTCACGCCCGCGGGCACGCCGAGTTCCGCCGCCACCTCGGGAAGCAGCGTCCCGACCGCCTCGCAGGACTCGTAGACCTTCGCCATCTGCTCTTCGCGGATTCCACAGATCTCCAGCATCTCCTGTGACCAGCAGCGGTTCTTTACGTCAAAAAGCAGCATGCCCGAAGCGTCCGAGACGTCTGTGCAGTGCACGCCGGTCAGGCGGTAGGCAATGTAGTCTTTCGGGAGCATGATCTTCGCGATGCGCGCAAAATTCTCCGGCTCCTTATTCTTTACCCAGAGAACCTTTGGCGCGGTAAAACCGGTGAAGGAAATATTCGCGGTATACTCCGAAAGCTTTTCCTTCCCAATCACATGGTTGAGGTAATCACACTCCTCGTACGTGCGACCGTCATTCCAGAGCAGCGCCGGACGGATCACACGGTCCTCGCTGTCCAGGATCACCAGGCCATGCATCTGTCCGCCGAAGCTGATCCCGGCAAGCTGCCCGCCGTCATAGCCATCCAGAAGCTCCTTTAAACCCGCCATCGTCTGCTCATACCAGTCCTCCGGATTCTGCTCTGACCACCCCGGATGTGGAAAATAAATCGGATATTCCCGGGAAACAATCTTCAGAATCTGACCCGCGCCGTCCATCAGCAGCAGCTTCACCGCCGAGGTGCCCAGATCGACACCGATATAGTACATACGTAACCCTCCCTTGTTTTCTTTTTCCATGCACAGATATGTCTCTCTGCCCATCCTGTACCAGATTTTTTACAGCTGATCAGGAAACATACTGAAACTCCACCTTCGGCATAAGTTCCTCGATCTGCGCATACTCCGCGGCCTGCGAGCCGCTGCACATCACATTGGCCGCGCCTGTGGCTGTGGACAGCCGAACCGCTTCCGCGAGGCTCATGCCACGCTCTTCCGCCACTGCCATGGCCGCTACCACGCTGTCGCCCGCGCCGGCGGTACTCCCGACCGGCACCTTCAGGCCCCGCGCACGGATTGTCTCCTTCTCCGTCACGTACAGGGCTCCCTCCGAGCCGAGGGAGACGACAATCTTCGAAATCCCATACTTCTTACAAAGTCCATACGCGACCTCGGCCAGTTCTTCTACGGTCTCCAGCCTCTGTCCAAGCATGGCTCGCAATTCATGCTCGTTGGGCTTGATGAAATAGGGGGAAGCCTGCACCCCAAAACCAAGAAGTGCACCGTCCACGTCGAGAAATACCTTCGCTCCCTTCAGACGGCAGGACTTCACCCAGCTTCGATATGTCTCCACGGGCGCACCCTGCGGCAGACTCCCCGAGAGGACGACCAGGT
>JAJPZP010000198.1:0-544 GCA_021204285.1 Lachnospiraceae bacterium
GCAGGGGCCGTAGAGTGAATAAAGAAGCGAGCCGGGCGGGCTGTACACCGCGTGTTGTCGATCTCTTCCCCGACTTTTATGGATGGGCGCTGTCCGCAGATTCAGCAGGTCTCCTCCGAAATATACATTGATGATCTGCAGTCCCTTGCAGATGCCAAGCACCGGTTTTCCTGCGCGGACAAAGGTGTCCAGCAGGGAAAACTGCACTTCATCCAGTTCTTCATCAATGTCCTGCGCCCCACTGTCCGGTTGCCCGTATCGCGAAGGGTGGATGTCCCCGCCGCCCGGGAGCAGCAGTCGGGAGGCACTGTCTGCACTTCTGAGAGACAGACTTATCTCAAAGTCTGCGCGGAGGGAGAGGAGGGCTGCTTCATAATTCTTTGTCTGAGAGGACCGGTCGGCGATCAAAATCTTCATGATAGCATGGTATGTACAGGCAGGAAGATTTAGAAGTGTTGATATGTACCTCAGAGAACTATTTCAGATCATTTTCCAGCTGCTTAATGATTCGCGCGGGGACACCTGCCACCAGACAATTATCAGG
>JAJPZP010000198.1:554-2365 GCA_021204285.1 Lachnospiraceae bacterium
ATGTTTACGCCCATGAGAATAGTTACATTTCCTCCGATCCATACATCATTTCCGATGGTCACCGGTCTGGCGATTCCCAGATGCCTTCGTCTGCCACCGGGGATCATTGGATGGCTGACGGTGGAGATCAGGGTACCGGGACCTATCATCACTTCATCACCGATGGTGACGGGAGCAACGTCCAGAATCGTTACATTGTAATTTGCCAGGAAATTATCCCCTACAGAGATGTGTAAACCGTAATCACAGTTAAAACCGGAGAGGACGCTGGGATTGTCTCCGGTTTTCAGAAACAGTTCCCGGATGACCTCGGTCCGCGCAGAGACATCTGCCTGTGGAATCTCTGCCAGACGTTCGCATATTTCTATGGCGCGCAGTTTTCTTCCCTGAACGCCTTCATCGTCGTAGTTGTATTCCAGACCAGCATCGAGTTTTTCAAGTTCCGTCATATCGCACCTCGCTTTTTTAAGAATAGGTTTTCATACATGATATCATAGGGGATTCCGTCTTTCAAATAAATCTGTCACTGTGAATGTTTCACAAAAATCAGGGCGATTGAGCCCGAAATGAGTTAATTTAGATGTTAAAAGTGACAAAAATAATAAAATATACAAATAATGTATTGACGAACCGGAAAAATCTGTTATAATTACTACAGATTCAGTTGAGAACGTTCTCAAAAATTGTGCAGGAGAACTATATCAACTGAAATAAAGTTTTAAATTGAGAACGTTCTCAATCTGAACTGTATCAGATTTCCAGGTCCGGGAGGGAGATGCGATGGGACAAAAGAGCCAGACCTGCACAATTGACGATGTGGCAAAGATGGCCGGTGTATCTACAGCGACAGTCGGACGCGTGATCGGAAACTATGGCAGTGTTTCAAACCGGACGAGGAAAAAGGTACTGGAAGCGGTAGAAGAACTTGACTATGTTCCGAATACGATTGCACAGGGTCTTCGCAATCGCAGCACAAAAACAATAGCGGTCGTTGTAGGAAACATAAAGAATAATTACTGCAGCCAGCTGGTATATGCAATCGAGCGGGAGGCACAGAAGTTCGGATATAATGTCCTGATCTGTAACACAAATGAGAATCTGGATAAGGAGATTCAGCACCTGCAGACAATCCGGAGTCGCAGGGTGGATGGATTGATTCTGATCTCCGTCTATTCCGTGGAGAAGGTGATTCCGGATAAGTATCATCACCTGTACGATGGACAAAGCATTCCGACCGTGTTTGTAGACCGGAACATCATGGGCCTGAAGAAGGATCTGATTCAAAGTAATAATGAGGAGATCTCTTATGAAGCTACGAAATATCTGCTCTCACTGGGACACACGAGAATCGGCGTTATTGGTACAGTTGCTTATTCGACTGTGCAGGATCGTCTGAAAGGCTTTCGCAGGGCAATGCAGGAGAGCAGCGTGGAGGTGGATTCTTCCATGATTGTAGATGCGGAGTATGTGGAGAGTCTGGCCGGGCAAAAGCTGGCGGCACGTCTGCTGGATGAGCACCCGGATCTCACCGCTTTTTATGTACTGAATAATACGCTATGCGGAAGTGTTCTTCTGGAATTAAAGAAGAGAGGACTTTCAACGCCGGAGGATATTTCCATCCTGACATGGGATGACGATGAGATCAATGAACTTTTTGACATTACTACTGTGGTACAGCATGTTGAGGAGATTGGAAGACGGGCGGTCAAACGGATTTTCGAGCTTATGGAGAATCCGGACAGCGAGGTCTGTACACAAATGGTAGATGCTCAGCTTCTGATCCGAAAATCCGGCAAAGATATTCGTGGGGG
>JAJPZP010000198.1:2375-4143 GCA_021204285.1 Lachnospiraceae bacterium
AACGCTACTCTCACACCCTCCCCCCCCCCACCCAACCACCCCCACGCGTCCGGTGCGCCCATGAAAACTGATATAGTAAAGCCTGAATATGCCTGCTATAAAAAAATATGAGAAGGAGGAACTTATTATGGACTTGATTATGGGCATGAACAGCGGTTCGTCATTTGACGGTATCGACGTTGTTCTGGTAGAGACTGAGATGGATACTGATGGTTTTCCGAAAAAACCGAAGTTCATCTGCGGCGGATCCTATGACTGGCCCGACGATGTCAGAGAGATCGTTACCGCTTCGTTTGATAACAAAGTGGATATGATCGGCCTGAATCGTCTGAACTACATCTGTGGAGCGGTTTTCGCGGAGAAAGCGGTGCAGTTCATGAAGGAGAACAACATTGATTCCAAGGATATCAAGGTTCTCGGCCTGGACACGCAGACGATCTACCAGGAACAGCCCGATCACAGAGGGATTGACGCCATGACGCCGGAGCAGAAGGCAGACTGGCCGCACAGATGGCTGAATGGACCGTATCCGGCAGGTATGCAGATGGGAGACAGCTCTGTCATTGCGAACCTGACTAACATTGATACGGTAACGCATTTCCGTGCGGCTGATCACACATTTGGAGGCAGCGCAGCACCTCTGATGCCGTATCTGGACTTTATCCTGTTCCGCAAGGACGATCATCCGTCCATGACGCTGAACATCGGAGGTATTGCAAATCTGCATGTTGGCTGCAGCGACAGGCGGAAGATGTATGGTTTCGATACCGGTCCAGGTAATGTGATTTCAAATTATATGTGCAGGAAGCTGTTTGGCGTGGAGTATGACAAGGATGGTAAGATCGCGGCGAGTGGCAAGGTGAATGATGAGCTGCTGGATCATTTCATGCATCATCCATTCTTTGACAGGCCGGTTCCGAGATCGGGTTGGATCGCTGACTACAGCGCTGAATACATCGACAGCGTGATCGCGAAGTTCAGTAATCTTCCGAAGGAAGATATTATCGCGACTGCGTGTGCGTTTACCGGTGCTGCAGTGGCAAAGAGTATGATTGACAATATCCCGGAGGATATTATCAAGAATACCAAGTATCTCTATGCGAGCGGCGGCGGCACGAGAAATCCACAGATCATGAAAGAGATTCAGGCCAGGGTACCGTCGAATATTACTGTGACAACCTCTGCCGATATTGGCATTAAGACATAATTTACGGAAGCGATCATGTTTGCGAACATCGCTTACTCTACAATTCATTGCGTACCAGGCAATATACCGGCAGCGGGACATGCGTCACAGTATGCGATCCTCGGAAAGATTGCACTTGCACCGCGTAACATCAAGGGCGGAGCACAGTTATAAAAAAGAACCGCAACATTTATATAATAGCATATTTCAAAGTACAAAACCAGTAATTGTGTAAAATAATGGTGAAAACTGATACAGGAGGAAAATTAGTATGAAGAAGAGAATTGTAGCACTGCTTTGCATCGTGGTCATGGCAGTATCACTGGCGGCGTGCGGTTCTGAGATCACGATTGGCGTTTCTTTTGGGCAGAATGTCCATCCGTTCTTTGTAGCCATGCAGCTCGGCATTGAGCAGGCCTGTGAGGACTACGGCATTGAGAACGTAAACATCCTGGCGGCTGACAGCTCCCTTGAGACACAGGTCACGCAGATTGAGAATCTTGTGACAATGGGCTGCGACGTAATTCTTCTGAATACCTATGATACAGATGGCGTTGTGAACGAGGTTGCGGCAGCGAATGA
>JAJPZP010000150.1 GCA_021204285.1 Lachnospiraceae bacterium
CGTTTTATGTATCTTATGGTGCTGACGAATATGGAGGATAGCCATGAGCGCGAACGCGCGACCGACGATCTGCCGCAGTCGGCCTCCGGCAGGACAATCATGACGACTGAGCCAAAGTTTGTGCCAAAGGAAGCGGTGGAAATCAACATCGCGGAGGATATCCCGGTAAAGATCCGGCTGGTTGACTGCGTGGGTTATATGGTCGAGGGTGCCTCCGGCCACATGGAAAACAACATGGAGCGCATGGTAAAAACACCGTGGTTTGAGGAGGAAGTGCCCTTCACGAAGGCTGCGGAACTCGGCACTTACAAGGTGATCCACGACCATTCAACGATCGGCGTCGTCGTGACCTGCGATGGGAGTTTTGGTGCAATCCCGGAGGAAAGCTATCAGAAGCCGGAGGAGCGGACGGTGGAGGAGCTCAAAAAGCTGGGAAAACCTTTCGTCATTCTGCTCAATACGACGAAACCCTACAGCGATCCGGTTCGGAAATCCGCGGAAGAAATGTATCAGAAATATCAGGTTCCGGTTTTGCCGGTGAACTGCGAGCAGCTGAAGAAGGAGGATATTACAATGATCCTCGAGCAGGTGCTGCTCGAATTTCCGCTCGTCGAAGTGGAATATCACATGCCGCGTTGGGTGGAAATGCTGGACGTCGATCATCCGGTCAAACAGGAACTGATCGCTTCTGTACGCACGATGATGGATCGCTTCCATGTGCTGCGCGACGTCGGAACGGTGCAGGCGGATTGTGACGGTTCCAGTGTCAGCGGCATCCGGCTCGATCATGTGGCGCTCGATCAGGGGAAGGCCGCCTATACGGTCGAGATGGAGGAGAGCTGTTATTATGGAGTCCTCAGCGAGCTGACCGGCATGGAACTGGGGGACGAGTATGATCTGATGGAGCAGTTGAAGGAGCTCTCGGCGATGCGCAGAGACTACGGCAAGGTGATCCGGGCAATGGATACCGTGCGACAGAAGGGATATGGTATGGTACTGCCGGAAAAGGAAGAAATCGAGATGGAGGATCCGGTGCTGATTCACCAGAGCGGGAAATATGGCGTGAAGATTCGTGCCTTCTCCCCGTCCGTACAGATGATCCGTGCGCGACTCCAGACGCACATCGCGCCGATCGTCGGCAGCGAGGAGCAGGCGAAGGATCTGATCCAGTACATTCAGGATGGACAGAAGCAGGAAGACGGTATCTGGCAGATCAATATTTTCGGAAAGACGATCGAGGAGCTCGTCGAGGACGGCATCCGCAGCAAGCTCTATCAGATCAGTGAGGAGAGCCAGGTGAAGCTGCAGGACACGATGCAGAAGATCGTGAACGACTCGAACGGCGGGCTGGTGTGTATTATCATCTGATGATTGAAAATGGCGGGATTTTCATCCCGCCATGATATCGTCTGCCAGATCGCTGCCGTCCGCGGCGCTGGTTGCCAGCTGGTCGCAGCGATCGTTCCAGCGGTTGCCGTCGTGACCCTTCACCCAGACGAAGCGCACCTGATGCGGCTGCTTCGCTTTCAGTAATCGTTTCCAGAGATCCGGATTTTTCACCGGCTTTTTCTGACTGTTCACCCAGTTTTTCTTCAGCCAGGAGTCGATCCAGTGCTGATTGAAGGCGTCAACCAGATATTTGGAATCCGAGTGGAGTTCCACCTCGCAGGGGCGCGTGAGCGCCTCCAGGCCGACGATCGCCGCCATCAGTTCCATGCGGTTGTTCGTGGTCTTCTTATATCCGTGGGAGTATTCCCGGACATGTTCTTCTCCTTTGGCGTCGACATAGAGGAGTACCGTCCCGTAGCCTCCGGGGCCGTCGGGATTGCCTCTCGCCGCGCCGTCTGTGTAAATCGTTACCTTTGTCATAATCTCTTTCCCCACTCGCTGAAGATTATAGCATCAGTGGGCAGAGTGCGTCAAGCAGAGAGCGTTCAGGCAAATGGAATTGTAAATTACCTGTCAGCATGGTAAAATTATCTCAATAACTGTGAAGGGTTCAGTGAAAACGCAAGGGGGTTAAGTATGGAGTTAGAAGAATTGTTTTCATACAGAAGAAGCACCAGAATGTATGAAAAGCAGCAGATCACGGAAGAGCAGCTGCAGAAAATCCTGGAAGCAGCTCAGAACGCGCCTTTAGCGGTAGGCAATCGACCGAAAGCACGTCTGACTGTCGTGCAGGATCCGGAGCTTTTAGATGAAATTCGTGGGTGCTGTCAGACAGAATCACGAAAGAATCCCGGTGTAATCCGCGATTCCCTTTATGGAGCGCCCACGTTGATTCTGGTCTCCGAGACGAGCCTGTCCGAAGACCGGATTGAACTGTGCGACGCCGCCTGTATCATTGAAAACATGATGCTGGAGGCAACCGGCCTCGGACTTGGCTGTTGTTATATCTAGGGCTGTCTGTCAAAACTCCGTGCAAACAGCGTACTGCTTAAAAAGCTGGATCTGGAGGAAGACCAGGTGATTCTCTCCGGCTTCATATGTGGAATACCGGTAAAGCCGCTTTACGCCAAGAAAAGAGAAGCGATTTCCGTGGTAAGATTATAGCATGGTATGATGAAAGCGGGGTGATTTTTTGTGGTGAAACTGCCGCTCGGTTTTCTGATGGAAGAGTGCATTCAGAAACATGGCTGTCAGAAGGGCAGCGTCCCGGCATACCGTTGGATTACAAGAGTAGAAGCATTGGGGACACACAGACGGCCTCAGAGGGATACATTGTATGTTCTGTTAGACAATGACAGGATTTTTGAAGAAATGCTGCCTGGTGCCAGCAGCCTTGTTCTGGCTCATGAAAGCGATGCGGTTAGACTGCCTGTGGGGACGGAGAGCCTGACTGTGTCTGACAGTGAAAATCTTATCGCAGTCATGGGGGAGTTGTTGGATCTTTTCGCGGAATTTCAGAACTGGCAGGAGCGTCTGTTGGACGCGTGTTCCCGTCACAGCAGTCTGCAGGATCTGATCAATCTCTCTGCAGGCATGACTCTAAATCATATCTATCTTTCCGACATGAGCTTCAAAATCCTTGTTTATACAGATCAGGAGATTATGCGCGAGATCAGCGCCACCTGGCGCTATCAGCTGGCGCATGGGTATCTGCCTGTTCACGTGATGAAAGGGATGATCGAGAATGGAGAGTTTGATCGTCTGAACGGTTATCGAAATGCACGCCATGTATACTCCGAAAATTTTAATGTTCCCTTTGTTACCAAAAATATTTTCTATCACAATCGACCGCAGGCGCATCTTTTTGTTGTAAATTCCATGAAGCGCCCTCACTTCCGGGATATCGCGGTGGCGCAGCTGCTGGGAGAATTTCTGGAGGATCATTATTTTATTTTGTCGGAGTTCAAGCTGAACCATACAGGAAATAATTATGAAGCTTTTTTCAACGACGTGCTGAGCGGTGCATTGACGGACAGCGTGGCTGTCGAGCGACAGATCAGCCTGTTTGAGTGGAAGATGGAGGATTCCTATATGCTGTCTCTTATCAGACTGTCCGGGCGCGATGAGGCTTTCAGCAGGGTGCTGATGTACCAGATCGAGGAGGACAGCGGATTTATGAGTTTTCTCCATGATGAATGTCTTGTTGTCCTTGCAAATATGTCTGTGAGTGATGCAGAGAGTATGCCGGAACGGATGAGAAGGCTATCAGACTCTTACTCACTCGAAATTTGTATAGGCAGAGAGTTTCATGGATTCCTGAAACTTCGTGAGAATTATCATTTTCTGACTGCTATCATGTCATATGCTCTGGCCTATGGGAGTGGTGGAATATGTTACGATTCCGCGGATTACAGTATATATTATATTGTCGATCAGGTACAGCATATGGCGGAGACGAGACAGCTGTGCAGTGAAGACGCGCTGACGCTTCAGTCTTATGACAACAGGCATGATACGAATTACTTTGATACCTACTATACATATCTGCAATATGACCGGAATATTGTTCGCACGTCACAGGCATTGCACATTCATCGCAATACGTTGATGTATCGTCTGGACAAGATCCATGATCTGATCCGTCTTGACGAGGAGAATATTCCGCAGAGAATACACATGCTGATGTCCATGACAAAACCATAATCAGATTGATACAAAAACACGATAATAAAGACGCCGTAAAA
>JAJPZP010000040.1 GCA_021204285.1 Lachnospiraceae bacterium
ATTTTCTATGGACCGCCCGGCACGGGCAAGACGACGATCGCACGGGTGATCGCGCATACGACGAGCGCTGAATTCACGCAGATCAACGCGACGGCGGCGGGTAAGAAGGACATGGAGGAGGTCGTGCGCCAGGCGAAGGACAGCCTTGGCATGTACGGGAAGCGCACGATTCTCTTTATTGATGAGATTCATCGTTTCAACAAAGGCCAGCAGGATTATCTGCTCCCCTTTGTCGAGGACGGTACGCTGATCCTTATCGGCGCGACGACGGAGAATCCCTACTTTGAGGTCAACGGGGCGCTGATTTCGCGCTCGATCATCTTCGAGCTAAAGGCGCTTACACCGGACGACATCAAGGTGATCCTGAAGCGGGCGCTCAGCGATGTGGAGCGGGGGATGGGTGCCTTTAATGCGGTGGCCGACGAGGAGGCGCTGGATTTCCTCTCAGACATTGCAGGCGGGGATGCGCGGAACGCGCTGAATGCGCTGGAACTCGGGGTGCTGACGACGGAGCCGGGCGCGGACGGGAAGATTCATATCACGCTCGACGTCGCCTCCGAGTGCATCCAGAAGAAGACCGTGCGCTATGACAAAGACGGGGACAATCACTACGACACGATCTCCGCCTTCATCAAGAGCATGCGCGGTTCCGACCCGGACGCGGCGGTCTTCTACCTCGCGAAGATGCTCTATGCAGGCGAAGATATCAAGTTCATCGCGCGCCGCATGATGATCTGTGCCTCGGAGGACGTCGGAAACGCGGATCCGCAGGCGCTGCAGGTGGCAGTGGCAGCGGCGCAGGCTGTGGAGCGCGTCGGCATGCCGGAGGCGCAGATTATCCTGTCGCAGGCGGTCTGCTATATCGCCTGCGCGCCGAAGAGCAACGCTGCGAACAATGCGATCGAGAAGGCGATGTCGGTCGTCGCGAAGACGACTACGACAGTTCCTTCTCATCTGCAGGACGCGCACTACGGCGGTTCGGCGAAGCTGGGCCGCGGCACTGGTTATCTCTACGCGCATGACTTTCCGGAGCACTACGTGAAGCAGCAGTATTTGCCGGACGAACTGATCGGCGAGCGCTTCTATGAACCGACGGATATCGGCGCGGAGCGCGCGATGAAAGAGCGGATAGAAAGATTAAGGAGCCGGGAAACATTATAAGTTCCCGGCTCCTGCTTGTGGCACCACGGATCCTGGTATTCTATGGTTACGATTTCTGACAACTCACACTGTCACAATCCAGGTATTGTAACCCATGCGTTTTAGTTCCTGTTCGAGCGCCACGGCGTTGCTCAGTTTGTAGAAAGCGCCGACCTGTATGCGGTAGAGCGGGCGCTGCGCCGGGTCTTCCCGGAGAGGCTGCCCGGTATCTCCTGGAGGAAACATCATTGTTTTCGTCTGCTGTCCGGGTTCTTCTTCCCGCGGAGGTTCCGGTTCCGGACGGAGGAAAGGAAGGCTGTCCGGATCTGCCTGTGCGATGCGCATGCCAGGGATGTTTTGCTCCGCGATGACCTGCGTATCGCCCAGCGTGTCCATGATGCCGTCCGCGATGGCCTGTGCGACTTCGTTAAAGCGGCTGTCAAAGAGCTGATTGTCCTTCGCACTGTCGAGGAAACCGACTTCCACGAGGATGGCGGGCATTTCCGTGCGCCTGAGGACGGCGAGGTCAGGGCGGGCTTCCACATTGATATTGCGGAAGCCGAGTGCCTCAAGGTTTTTGTTGACGGCCTCGGCCATCGCAAGCTTTTCCCCGCTCAGGTCATAGACGAGCGTCTGCACGCCGTCGTATTGTCCCGGATAAGTTCCCATGTTCCGGTGCAGGGAGACGAAGAGATCGGCATCTGCGTCATTTGCAAGCTGCGCTTTCTGTACGACCGACTGGGTGAGGTCTCCGGTACGTGTGTATATGACATCATAGCCATTTTGTGCAAGAATGTTGCCAATGGCCATCGCGAGCCGCAGGGTGTCATCGCTTTCGAGCCGGTCTTCATAGACTGCGCCCGGGTCGGTCAGACCATTATGTCCGGCGTCCACTACTATTTTTGCTGCCATAAATGATTTGCAATTCCCATGCTCTTTTTGCTATTATATGGCAGTATGAGATGATTTGTTCTAAGATTGGAGTGGATTTTTCACGGTAAATACGCTATGATGGGAAAAGAAGGGAGTTGACTTTATTTGGACGAACAGAGTCGGTTTCGTACCGCCCTTGCGGCGCTGTCGGCATATGCGGAGCAGAAGGACGGAAAGCTGACAAAAGAGGATGTGCGGGAATACCTGAAGGATCTGGAGTTTGACGAGGGACAGCTCCAGCTGGTATATGAATTTCTGGCGTCCAGACACATACTGGTGGAGGGACTTGAACTCCCGAAAGCGAAGGCGCAGCCCTACTTAGAGGAAGAGGAGGCCTTCCTCAGACAGTACAGAAAAGATATGAAAGCAGCCCGTCACGTTGCGGAGACAGAGCTGGCGAATGTTTTTGCGCGTGCGGCGGAAGGGGACGTATCAGCGCATCATCTTCTGGCGGAGCATTACATGGGAAAGATCCTCGCGATCGCGGAGGATTTCGCACACCGGGGGCTGCTGATCCAGGATCTGATCCAGGAAGGAAATCTGGGGCTTTTGCTGGGGCTTCGTACACTTGACAGGAAGAGGGAAGAGATCGGATATGAGGCCTGGCTGGAGCAGGAGATTCGCCGTGCGATGCGAGCTGCGCTGGATGTGCAGGAGGGAAATCGCAGCCTGGGCGAGGAGGTCGTCGAGAAGCTGAATAAGCTGGCGGATTCGATTACGGAGCTTAACGAAGATCTCGGACGGCAGGTGACGCCGGACGAGCTGTCCTTCTATCTTGACATGCCGCTGGAGGAAATTGAGCGCCTGCTGAAGATTGCAGGGGAAGACGTGGAAACTGATCCGTCCGGAACAGCGCCGAAATAAAAAGACAAAAAACATAAGAGGGGTAGTCTGGAGGAAAATAAAAGAATGGAAATAGAGGAAAAAATGCAATTTGCGGTGCTGATTGATGCGGAGAATGTCAGTGCGCGTTACGTGCAGGTTATTTTTGACGAACTGGAAAAATACGGATTCGCCTCCTGCAGGCGGATCTATGGGAACTGGTCAAGGGAGAATGGCTGGAAGGAGAACACGCTGCTCGAATACTCAGTGACGCCGATTCAGCAGTTTTCCTATACGACCGGCAAGAACAGCACAGATATGGCGATGGTCATCGACGCGATGGATCTTTTGTATCAGAACAAGGTCGACGGTTTTTGTCTGGTGACGAGTGACAGTGATTTCACCCGGCTGGCAGTGCGTCTGCGCGAGGAGAAGAAATATGTGCTTGGCATGGGCGAGTCGAAAACGCCGCTTTCCCTGACGCGCGCCTGCAATAAATTTGTACACCTGAATCTGATCAATGAGGCGAACCGGGGCTCAGAGAACCACTCGAGCGCCGGAAGCGACCGGGATTCCGTGACGAGCATCACAGATGTGGAGAATGCGATTCTGACGATGCTGAACGAGTCAGGCGGGGAGGAGCTTGACCTGAGTTTTGTCGGGCAGCGCCTGTCGGATAAATATCCGGATTTTGACGTACGAAATTACGGCTACTCGAAGCTCAGTGTTTTCCTTTCCGAGGAGATGTCTTTGCTGAAGGTGGTGCGCGAGGAGAATCACTATCGCGTCATGAAGAGCGGCGGCGTATCGCGTGAGATGATTGAGCGCGAGGTGCAGAGCATCATCCGCAAAAACGGCGGTGCAGTGGACAACCTTGCGATGATCAATGAGGAGTTGAAAAAGCATTACAGCGGTTTTGACTCCAAGGACTACGGCTACAATCGTTTTTCCAGCTTTCTGCGCAGCATCGACGGCTTAAGCGTGGAGGGAAATGTGGTGCGTCTGAAGCAGTACTATTATTCACTGTAGATAAGAAGTGTTATTGTATTCGATGAGTGTGAATTCGCCAGCTTCATAGCGCAGGACAGTGACGCTCAGGTTTTCAACGCCGCTGCCCGCCTGCTCCGGAAAATATTTCTGGAAAAAAAAGTCCATGGAGGAATGGGCGACAACCAGTACGGTGTCGCCGTCTTCCTGCGCTTCGAGAATTTCATAGACTGCGTTTTCAAAACG
>JAJPZP010000018.1 GCA_021204285.1 Lachnospiraceae bacterium
GAAGGAGTATACCCGGGCAATTTTCTCTTGACACATTCCATCCCGTTTGCTAAACTGATCTTAGTTATAAACCGTTGAGGCGGAGATAAAGGCAGTTATGGCCGCACAGAGAGTCCGGGAAGCTGAGAGCCGGATCGAACCCAGATTGTCAAATGGACCGCGGAGGGCGCAGGGAAAGGCGAAAAGCAGAGAGCCGAGTATTCTGCGACGTGCAGGCATACGTCAGTTGTCGGGAATATGACAGTATTCCGCAGAGAGTGTGGAGCAGGGCTCCGCAAAGCAAGGTGGCACCGCGGGTAGTTTATCACTCGTCCTTGACAGACAGCAGTGTTTGTCGAGGGCGATTTTTTTTGCGTGCAGCGAGCCGGGCGAGGACTGCTCAGCTATCAGCCGCATGAAAGCGGCTGGCAAAACAAAGGCTGGACAGCATCGGATACTTGTATCCGATGTGGGAAGCGTTTGGATTGTCACTCACGTTTACGTGAGTGGCAGCTGAGCAGGCATCATTCGGTGAGCGCCGCAAAAGCCGCAGACGTTTACGTCTGCGGCCCGCCCCGCCCCACAGAAACAAACGCGGGAAGGAGACCAAAATGAAGTTAAAACCGGACTTTCAGGAGGCGAGGGCGCTGGCTTTGGACGGCCGCTACCGCAGTATCCCGGTCAGCTGCGAGCTGTACGCGGACCAGTACACACCGCTCGTCGTCCTGCAGAAGCTGAAGCGTGTCAGCAGCCACTGTTACATGCTCGAATCGATCGAGGACAGCCAGAAATGGGGACGCTACACTTTTCTGGGCTATGACCCGCAGCTCGAGCTGACCTGCATGAACGGAAAGCTGACGATCCGAAACGGTACTTCCGTCACGGTGGAGACAGCACATCCGGGCGATTATATCCGGAAGATACTGGAAGAGCATAAGAGTCCGGTGATCGAGGGGATGCCGACCTTCACAGGCGGACTGGTGGGATATTTTTCCTATGATTATATGAAGTATGCGGAGCCAACTCTGAAGCTGGATGCGGAGGACACGGAGGGTTTCAAGGACGTCGACCTGATGCTCTTCGACAAGGTCATTGCCTTTGACAATTTCCGGCAGAAGATCACGCTGATCGTGAATATCAGCTGCGAGAACTTCGAGACGGAATATCACCGCGCGGAGGTCGAGCTCGACACGATGCGCCGTCTGTTGACGCAGGGCGAGATGGCGAAGCCGGAGCCGGGGCGTTTCACCTCGGAATACCGGGCGCTGTTCAGTGAGGAACAGTACTGCAGCATGGTGGAGCGCGCGAAAGAGTACATCCGTGAGGGAGATATTTTTCAGGTCGTGCTCTCGAACCGGCTGGAGGCAGACTACGAGGGGAGTCTGCTCGACACTTACCGGGTGCTGCGCACGCTGAACCCCTCTCCCTATATGTTCTATTTTTCCAGCGACGACATCGAGATCGCGGGTGCCTCCCCGGAGACGCTGGTCAAGCTGGAGAACGGGACGCTGCACACCTTCCCGCTCGCGGGCACGAGGCCGCGGGGGACGACGGAGGAGGAAGACCTGCGGCTCGAGCGGGAACTGCTCTCGGATGAGAAAGAGTGTTCGGAGCATAATATGCTTGTCGACCTCGGGCGCAATGACATCGGGAAGATCAGTGAGTTTGGCTCGGTGAAGGTGGAGAAATACATGACGATCGAGCGCTTCTCCCACGTGATGCACATCGGCTCGACCGTGGCGGGGACGATTCGCGCGGACCGCGACGCGCTGGACGCGGTGGACGCGATCCTTCCGGCGGGCACCCTCTCGGGAGCGCCGAAGATCCGGGCCTGCGAGATCATCAATGAGCTCGAGGATAATAAACGGGGTATCTATGGCGGTGCAATCGGCTACATTGATTTCACCGGCAATCTTGACACCTGTATCGCGATCCGCATTGCCTATAAGAAAAATGGGAAGGTGTTCGTTCGCAGCGGCGCCGGCATCGTGGCGGACAGCGTTCCGCAGAAGGAATACCAGGAGTGCATCAACAAGGCGAAGGCCACGATGAACGCGCTGAAAATCGCACAGGAGGGGATTGACGCATGATTTTACTGATTGATAATTATGACAGCTTTTCCTACAACCTGTACCAGCTTGTCGGCATGATCGAGCCGGATATCCGCGTGATTCGCAACGACGCGATGAGCATAGAGGAAATCCGGGCGCTGAAGCCAGAGCGCATCATTCTCTCGCCGGGGCCGGGTTATCCGAAGGATGCGGGCGTCTGTATCGAGGCGGCGCGGGAGCTCGGAAAGGAGATCCCCCTGCTGGGGGTTTGTCTTGGACACCAGGCGATCTGCGAGGCCTTCGGGGCGACGATCGCGCACGCGCGGGAGCTGATGCACGGCAAGCAGTCGCAGGTGCGGCTCGATACGGGCTGCCCGCTCTTCCAGGGGATGCCGGAGACGATTCCGGCTGCCCGCTACCACTCGCTCACCGCGATCCGGGAGACGCTGCCGGAGAGTCTGAAAATCACAGCGCAGACGGAGGACGGGGAAGTCAGGGCGGTGCAGCACCGCGATTATCCTATTTACGGAGTACAGTTTCATCCGGAGTCGTTACTGACGCCGGACGGACAGGAGATACTGAGAAACTTTATCAAAAGAGAACAGGAGGAAATTTAAAATGATCAGAGAGATGATCGAGAAAATCGCAAACAAGCAGGACCTGACCTACGATGAGGCCTACGCCGTGATGAATGAGATCATGAGCGGCACGACCACCCAGACGCAGAACGCGGCCTTCCTCGCGGCGCTGGCGACGAAGAGCACAAAGGCGGAGACCAGCGACGAGATCGCGGGCTGTGCGGCGGCCATGCGCGCGCATGCGGTGAAGGTGGACGCCGACATGGATCTGATGGAGATCGTCGGGACGGGCGGCGACGGCGCGCACACCTTCAATATCTCTACCACGGCGGCCTTCGTGATGGCTGCGGGCGGCGTTAAGGTCGGCAAGCACGGCAACCGGGCGGCCTCCTCGAAGAGCGGCGCGGCGGACTGCCTAGAGGCGCTCGGCGCGAACATCAACCAGGAACCGGAGAAGTGCAAAGAGCTTCTGGAAAAGGTGGGCATGTGCTTCTTCTTCGCGCAGAAGTATCACACCTCCATGAAATATGTCGGCGCGATCCGCAAGGAGCTGGGCTTCCGCACAGTCTTCAATATCCTTGGACCGCTGACGAACCCGGGCTGCCCGAAGCTGCACCTTCTGGGCGTCTACGACGAATATCTGCTGGAGCCACTGGCACAGGTGCTGATCAGCCTCGGCGTCGAGCGCGGCATGTCCGTCTACGGACTGGATAAGCTCGACGAGATTTCCCCGAGTGCGCCGACGCGCATCTGCGAGTTCAAGGATGGCTGGTTCCGGTCCCGCACCATTCAGCCGGAGGACTTCGGCCTTGGGCGCTGTGAGAAATCCGATCTTGTGGGCGGTACGCCGGAGGAGAACGCGGCGATCACCAGAGCGATTCTGGACGGAGAGAAGGGGCCGAAGCGGAATGCGGTGCTCCTGAACGCCGGTGCGGCGCTCTATGTGGCGGACAAGGCGCCGACGATGGCAGATGGCGTGGAACTCGCAGCGAGCCTGATCGACAGCGGCGCTGCGAAGCATACAATGGAGGAGTTTGTGAGGATTTCCAATCTGTAAGGAGAGCATCCATGATTTTGGACGAACTGGCCGCACATGCCGCCTGGCGTGTGGAGCAGGCGAAGAAAGAAATTTCATTTGGAGAACTGAGGCGCAGGGCGGAGGCTTTGCAAAGGGGGGATTTCCGTTTTGAAAATGCGCTGAAAAAGCCGGGCCTTTCCTTCATCTGTGAAGTGAAAAAGGCCTCCTCCTCGAAGGGGCTGATCGCGCCGGACTTTCCCTATGTGGAGATCGCGCGGGAGTACGAGCAGGCCGGAGCGGACTGCGTGTCGGTGCTGACGGAGCCGAAATGGTTCCTCGGCTCGGACGATATTTTCCGGGAAATACGCGCGGCGATCCCGCTTCCGATGATCCGGAAGGACTTCACGGTGGACGCCTATCAGATCTACGAGGCGAAGATGATGGGGGCGGACGCGGTGCTTGTCGGCGAGGCGCTGATGCGCGCGGAGGATAAG